>JAICXU010000844.1 GCA_025934595.1 Polyangiaceae bacterium
CCTTCGCCGGTTCCTGCGGTGACGGTCAACGTGCCACCGGGGGCGGACGCGCCCGTGAGCTTTTCGAAGATGTGCGTAGCCGCAGCTTTCGCCGCAGGGTCGGTCGCGTTGTTTGCCGTGTCGGGGAAGATCTCGCGCACCGACGAGTCCGGCTTTCCCTTTTGCCAGTAGTGGACTTCGGCGGCGAGCTGGTTCGGACCGATGCGTTTGACGTTGCCCCAAAAAAAGCGATCGGTCTTCAGCTGTTCGCCGATGTGCTTCTCGCACGTCGCGTCAGGATGGGACGGGCATCGCAGCGCAGCGGTCACGAGCGCGATCGAGTCCGTGTTGTCGCTGATCGTCCAGCCGGGTTGCGCTCGTGCGCGCGTGCGGAGCGCGCCGGAGAGCGCATCGGCTTGGCGCTCGGCGTCGTCGGAGTCCAGGCCTAAAATGGCCGCGCTCATTTTCGTTTGCGCGAAGCTCGATGCCGATAGTGCAAATACGAAAAGGAGCGCTTGCAGCGCGAGGAGACAGCGCCAAGGGCGGAGCATGGGAAGATCGTACCCTTTTTCACGTTCCGGAATCAAAAAGGCGATCGAAGGGGCGCATTTTCAGGCTCCATCCTTGTGTGAGACATTGGCTCCGTGCGGATCACGGCTGGCGCATTCCGCTCGAGACCCCTGCGTTCTCCGAAGGGAGACCGCACGAGGCCGACGTCCGATCGCGTTCGCGAGGCCCTTTTTTCGATGCTCGAGGCCGAGCAGCCCATCGAAGGCGCGCGCGTTCTCGATTTGTATGCCGGCACCGGGGCGCTCGCGTTCGAGGCGCTGTCTCGAGGTGCGGCTCATGCGACCCTCGTCGAGAGGGATCGCGCCGCGCTCGCCGCCATCGCGGAGAACGTCGAAGCGCTGGAGGTCAGGCCGGCGACGCGGATCATCGCCACCGATGTGGAGCGGTGTTCGAGCCGTCTGGCCGGAGAAAGCTTCGACTTGATTTTCGCCGATCCTCCTTATCGTGACGTTCCCAGCGGAGATTTCGCGCGGAGCCTCGCGCCGATTTTTCGCGCGAGCCTCATGCGACGAGACGCGCGCTTCGTGCTGGAGCTTGCGTCCCGCGACGAGGTGCCGGATTTTTCTGCGCTCGAGCTCGTCAAGCATCGAACGTACGGCGACACCGAGATCGCGATTTTCACCGTTCGGTCTTAAGAGCCCCCTGTATACTGGCCGCTCGCGTGCCTCCGAATCCTTCGAATCCGAAGCCGAGCGTGCCGCCGTCGATGCGAGCGCCGCCGACGAACAACAACGGCAAGTACGTGCTCGCATTGCTTTTGCTCGGCGCCGGCATCGCCGGTCTCTTCGCGCTCAAAACCTGCTCGGGACAGCCGCCGCCCGCGCCGACACCGGTCGCGTCCGCGTCCGTGCCGCCGCCTACCCCCACGCTCGTCGTAGATGATTTGCCGCTGCCGCCCGTCATCGAAGATGCGGGCCCGGCGACCACGAAGACGGCATCCAACGTCAATCCGTGCGAAGTGAGGTCCTGCAACGGCACGACCACGTCCGAGCTCGAATCGGCGCTCGCATTTCGCGCGAAACAAGCGCACCGGTGCTACGACGCCGCGCTCGCGAACGACAGCACGCTGCAAGGCAAAATGGAGCTGCAGCTTCGTGTCGCATCGAATGGCAACCTCTGTGCGGCGGACATCGCGTCGAACGACATGGGCACGTCCAGCGTCGCCACGTGCGTGCAAAATTGGTTTCGCGCGGCCGGACATTTCCCTTCACCGCACGGCGGATGCGTGGACGCGAAGGTGCCGATTTCCTTCGTGCCCGGCGGCCGGTGATCTTGAGGTAAGCTGAAGGCTGGTCATGAACGGGCGCGGGTGGAAAAGAGGGTGGATCGCATGCGCCGCGATTGGCCTGCTCGCGTGCGCGCCGCTCGTGGCGTGCAGCGACGACGGCAAGACGCCGGATTGCTCGAGCGCAGAAGCGGGCTGCGGGCCGGACCTGACGGGCGAAGGCGGCGACGTCGAAGCCGCACCACCGAAAGACGCGGAGGTCGTCGATTCCTTCGTCGCCGATACGGGCCCGGGAGACGCATCGAACGATGCGGACGCGCATGATTGATCGCACGAAGCAAGCCCGCTCGCGGGCTCTCGCCGTGGCTTTTTTCGTGGCGCCCGGACTCTTCGCGCTCGCGTGTACGGAGACCCGACGCGGGCTCGGCGAGCAATGCCTCAAAGGCGAAGACTGCATTTCGAACCTGTGCGTCGCGCAAATTTGCGCGTCCGCGCCTCCCCTTCTCCAAGGCCCATCGACAGTCACTCCGGACGGATCTCCC
>JAICXU010000640.1 GCA_025934595.1 Polyangiaceae bacterium
GCCAGAACGGCACGTGCGACTCGACCAAAGACGGCGACGTATCGAGCTACCACACGAAGGGCCTCGTCTCGACGATCGGCTTCGTGGTCGGCGGCGTAGGTCTCGCCGCGGGTGCGGTTCTGATTCTGACCGCGCCGAAATCGCACGCCGAGGCGCATGTCGGACTTGGGGCCGGACAGCGCACGTTCATTTCGCCGTACGTCGGCCCCGGCAGCGCAGGCATCACCGGAAAATTCTGATATTGAGAGGAGCGTGACCTCGAAGGCCGGAAGCCCGCTGATCTTTCGCGGCGTCCGGGCATTCGATCCGAGCCACGGTCTCGACGCGATCGTCGACGTCGTGGTCGAGGGCGACCGCGTCACGCGCGTCGGCGCGGACGCCGCGAAAAATCTGGCCGACGTCGCCTCTGCGCGCGTCTACGAACGTGCGGGAGCCCTTCTTTTCCCGGGTTTCATCGATCTCCACGCGCATGTGCGCGAGCCCGGTCAGGAATACAAAGAAGACATCGCGTCGGGCCTTCGAGCGGCGGCGGCGGGCGGCTTCACCGACATCTGCGCGATGCCGAACACGAAGCCCGTGAACGACACGCGCGCCATCACAGAGATGATCGTCCATCGTGCGCGCGCCATCGGCGGCACGCGGCTGCATCCGATCGGCGCGATCACGGTCGGGCAACGCGGCGAGTCGCTCACCGAAATGGCGGACCTCCGCGACGCGGGCGCCGTCGCGGTCTCCGACGACGGCCGCTGCGTCACGTCGAGCGCGGTCATGCGGCGCGCGCTCGAGTACGCATCGACGTTCGACATCCCCGTCATCCAACACGCCGAAGATCACGCGCTCACCGACGGCGCGCAAATGCACGAAGGCGCAATCTCCACGAAGCTCGGTCTCCGCGGCTGGCCGCGCGTCGCCGAGGACATCATCGTCGCGCGCGACGTATTACTTGCAGAATACACGCATGCGAAATACCACCTTGCGCACGCATCTACCGAAGGCGCTGTGCGAATCCTGCGCGAAGCGAAATCGCGCGGAATTTCCGTATCGGCGGAGGTCACGCCGCATCATCTCTTGCTCACGCACGAAGCGCTGCTCGGATACGACACGGCGTGCAAAGTGAATCCGCCGCTCCGCGAGGCGCACGACATCGAAGCGCTCCAGCGCGCGCTCGCCGACGGCACGATCGATTGCATCGCGACCGATCACGCGCCGCACTCGTCGCTCGAAAAAGAATGCGAGCTCGCCGAAGCCGCTCCCGGTCTCACCGGCCTCGAGCTCTGCGTTCCGCTGCTCCTCTCGCTCGTCGAAAAGAAAGCGCTCACGCTCGCGCGTTTCGTCGACGCGCTCACGCGTGCGCCGGCGAAGGTCGTCGGCCTCGACATGCCGCAAATCAAAGACGGCGCCCGCGCCGATCTCGTGCTCGTCGATCCGAACGAGGCATGGACGGTTTCCGCCGGTGCGCTGCGATCGAAGGGAAAAAATACGCCTTTCATGAACCGCGAGGTCAAAGGTCGCGTGCGCGCGACGATCGTCGCGGGCGAGGTCGTGTTCGATGCAAGCGCATCAGGAGCGGCCTCGTCATGAACAAGACCGAGCGCGCGCATCTCGTCCTCGCCGACGGCACCGTGTTCGAAGGCATCGCGTTCGGCGCGCGCGGCGTCACGACCGGCGAGGCTGTCTTCACGACCACGATGACGGGCTACCAAGAGGTCCTCACCGATCCGTCGTATTGCGGACAGATCGTCGTCATGACCGCCGCCGAGATCGGCAACACCGGCGTGAACGCCGCCGACGTCGAAGCGATCGACGGCAAGCCGCGCGTCGCCGGCTTCGTGATTCGCGGCGCATCGCCCGTCGCGTCGAATTGGCGATCCGAATCATCGCTCGGCGCGTGGCTCGAAAAACACGGCATCGTCGCGATCTGTGACATCGACACCCGCCGGCTCACGCGCCACCTTCGCGATCACGGATCGCAAAACGCCGCCATTGGCACGGAGCCCGTCGATACGCTCGCCGATCGCGCGCGCAAAGCGCCCGACATGAACGGCCTCGATCTCGTGCAAGCCGTGACGCCGCGCGAGCCGTATTCGTGGACCGAAGGCCGCGGCGCGTGGACCACCGAAGCCGCGAAGCCTGCGTCGAAGCACGTCGTCGTGATCGACTTCGGCATCAAACGAAACATCTTGCGATGCCTCGTCGACTCCGGATGCAGAGTCACCGGCGTGCCCGCGCGGACGAGCGCGAAAGAAATCCTCGCGATGAATCCCGACGGCATCTTCTTGTCGAACGGCCCGGGAGATCCCGCCGCGGTCGCGTACGGCATCGCGACGATCGAGGAGCTCCTCGGCAAGAAACCGATCTTCGGCATTTGCCTGGGCCACCAGCTCCTCGCGCACGCCGTCGGTGGCAAGACGTACAAGCTCAAGTTCGGTCATCGCGGCGCGAATCAACCCGTGAAAGATCTCGCGACCGGCCGGATCGAGATCACGACGCAGAACCACGGCTTCGCCGTCGATCTCGATGCGCTCCCGAAGTCCGCGAAGTCGTCCCATCTTCATTTGAACGACGGGACGAGCGAGGGTCTCGTCATCGACGAAGCCCGCGCGTTCAGCGTCCAGTATCATCCCGAAGCGGCGGCCGGCCCGCACGACTCGTTGTATTTGTTCGAACGATTCCAGCAAAAAATGGCTGCGTCCTAAGTCGCCGCTGGAAAATTGCAGCCTGGCGGGTGGCGTGTAGGGAAAAGTGGTGCTACACCGTCCTCTACGATGAGGCGCCCCGTTTGGCTCGCATCTGCGGTCCTTGCAGTCGTGGCGTGCGGAGGCCTCGTGGCGTGCTCGCAAGCCGCCTCGTCCGGCAAGCACAATAGCGGCGACGACAACACCGGTGACGATTTCGGGAGCACCGACGACCCGACTCTCCCCGCGCCGCGCACGCCTGATCATTCGAACGACGACTCCGGCGCGTTCTCGCCCGGCGGCCGTCCTTCGGGCGGCGGAACGCCCGACGCCGGTCGCGGTACGGACATCGGCGACGCCGGCGGCGGCGGATTCGATCTTTGCACGGGCGGCGTGCAGCCCGGCGACGTGAAGATCGTCGA
>JAICXU010000389.1 GCA_025934595.1 Polyangiaceae bacterium
AAACCGCATCGCCGAATCCGCCGCCCGCAGCCGCGAGCCCGAAGCCACCGCCCGTCGCCGCGAGGGCGCCGAGCGTGAGACCGCCGCCCGTCGTCGCGTCGGCGTCCGCGAGACCGCCTCCTCCGCCGGCGCCAGCCTCGGCGCAGGTCGTCACCGACGCGAGCTCACTTCGAAACGCGCTCGAAGAGATCCTCGGGCCCATGCAGCGATCGATCGACGATCTCACGGTGCGCTTGGCGCGCGAGCGCGTCGATCGAAAAGAATCCATCGAGCGGCTCGAACGGACGATCGCACGCGTCGCGACGGCGACTCCGCCGCCCGTGCAAGCGGCGCCTGGCGCACCTCCTGCCGCGCAGCCTTTTTCCGTGTCGCCTTCGGCGAATCCGCCGCCCGTGGCTCCGATCGCGGCCGCGCCTTCGCCGCCGCCCCCGCCCGTCGCGCCGTCGCCTCGTCCACCCGTCGTCGCAAAGCCTCCGTCACCGGCGCCGCCGCCGGTCGCTCCCACCGCCGCGCCTTCGCAGCCTCTCAACCTCGACGTGATCGAGGGCGAGCCGCATCGGATCCAGCTCGACAAATACTCGACCGATCTCGGCTTCGATCTTCCGCCCGGTCTCGACACCGGCAAGCGCAAGAAGCGCATGATCATCTTCGTCACGCTCGTCGTCTTGGGCGGCCTCATCGCGATCATCGCGTCCGCGATCCTCAGCCAATCTCGCGGCGCGCATTGACCTCCGCGCCGCGCGAGCTCGGCGCGCGGATCAGTGCTTTCCCGAAAATCGAAATCGATCGACGAGGCACGGCTCGGATTTTTTTCCGAGCGGATCGACGATGCCGATCGCGAACGCATCGACGACTCCCTTGCCGTCGGCGCTCTTCGTGATTCGCATCCGCACGAAATTTTTGTAGCCGGGCAGACCGAGCGCGGCGTAGGGCTGCGCGTGATTCAGGCCGAATCGCGCGATGAGAGCGAGCATCACGCCGAACGCTGCGCCGCTGCAAAACGCGGCAAAAATCGAGGCGATCGTGACGCCGATGATCTTGTCGATCGCCGAGTGTCCGAAGAGCATCTTCTCGTAGTGCTCCGCGGCGATGCCGAGGAGGAGCGGCACCTCGCCGATCGCGAACGCGGTGAGGATCGCGAACGGGATGACGCGCCAGACGCGATGATTTCGCCACCCGACGAGAAGGGCGGTGCCGATCGCGACGGCGAAAAACAAAACGAAAGGCGCCGGCGTCGGCTGCTTGAACAAATGAGCGACGAGCTCGATGGCGTCGAAGAGCGCGAAGCCTCCGCTGACGAGCAGGCCCGCGCGTCCGATCCCGACGTGCCAAGGCAAGCTCCAGAGCATGGCGCCGGATGCGCATGGTCCGGGAAATTCCGCGACGCGACGATACGCGCCGGGCACCGTGGCTTCACCGCCGACGCGCGCACCATGCAAGAACGCGCCGCCGCCGCCGGAGATCACGTGCGTGCTCGGGCCTTCTTCGGAGCGCTCGTAATGGTGGATGTCGCCGGTCATGATCAACATGGGATCGCGGTCGGCGGCGAGCCCGAGCGCGTCGCGTGACTTCACGCCGTTCGCCTGGGGCTCGCCCCACGCGCGGATCGGATCCGGCAAAACGATGACGCGCGCCGATGCGCCCGTGTCGACTTTGAAGAACGCGGTCTGCCGCGGATCGATTTCGCGGAGCTGGCGATCGACACCCCAAAGCTCGAGACCGTCCGCGAGCGGCAGACGAAAATAACTCACACGCTGCACGGGCACATAACCGCGAAGCGCGACGCTCTTCGGTTTCTTCAATGCCTCGCCGCGCGAAAATGCCTCCGCCCATGCGAGGAGCCAATTGTCGTGCGGCTTCGGTTGATCCGATGGGCTCGTCTCTTCTTCGAACGCGCACGGCGCTTGGCAAAGTCGCGCGAAGCCGTCGAGGCCGTCGTACCAGTCATGATTTCCAGGGATGGCGAGGAGCGCGCGCGGCTTTCCGTCGTCGCATTTTTCGAGCACGCGATTCCAAGGATCGACGAGCCGCCGCGTGACCTCGCTCACGGTCGCGACCGGATAGGCGAGATCGCCGCCGAGCATCATGATGTCACCACGCGGTAAAATAAGGCGTTTTCCGTCTTCTTCGATTTCGTACTCGCGGAAGACCATGCGCGCGACGGCCTCGCTCACGGACACGTCGTCGCCGGTGTCGGCCACGAAATCGATCCACGTCTCGCCGTTCATGGCGTCGAGCATCGTGCTCTTCGTTTTGTCGCCGCCGATCACGTCGAGGAGGCGCGCGAGCAGCTCGTCGGGCGCTTCGGGGATCATCCATTGACGCGAGTCGATGTTTTCGGTCGCGATCGCGGAGGCGGCGAGATGGCGAAGGTGTCCCCAGAACGCGGTGAAACCGAACCATGCGATCGCGCGGGGCTTCACCGAGCCTCGTGTCAACGGCACGTGCTCGTCGGGCGGCGCCGGCAAGAGCCGCATGGGTCTCGTCTTGCCAGACTTCGTCTTCGGTTCGGAGTCCCCGCGCAAAACACGCTCACGATACATCTGGTATCGTGAAAATGTTGAGCGTGAATCGGTTGGCGGGCTTGATCGCGTTTTTCGTTTTCGCCTGCGGTGGCACGACGCAGACGGCCGGCGCGCCGCTCACGCCCGATCCGGATCCCGATCCCACGGACGAACAAATCGCGGCGATGCAAAACGCGCAGACGTCCGTGGCGGAGAACGGAGACGCGGGATCGGCGGCTGCCGTCGCCACCGAGGATCAAAAGACCGCGCTCCGAGCGAGCTGCGAAGCGAGCCGTGGCGCACGTGCTCGAGAAGCGCGCGACATCGCGCAAGCATGGCTGGCCACGGCCGAGCGCATCGACAAATACGGAGCGCTCGTGAGACGCGCGTGCACGATCAAGGCTCTTCACGGAGCGCGTGTAACGGCCGAGCGCGATCCACACGGCAAGATCGTAAAAATGAAGCCCGCCGGATCGAGCGATTATGTCGTGTGCAAAGGCTCGCTGCCCGCCGCCGTGTCGCAGGACGACGCGCGTATTTATTGGTATGAGCAAGACGAAGACTTTCGCGATCGCGTGGTGCTCGCCGAGAGCCCGCACTTCGACGAAAATCAGAAATGCGCCGACGTCGACAAAGCGGCGGGCTTCGACTCCCAAGTCACGTACGGCAATGCGGCGGGGATCGCGGCGCTTGCGCGATCGGGCTCGTCCAAGCGCTGAGAGCGCGCGGGTCTGTCCCGCGCATGGGGAGAGCCGTCGCATTTTAGCCCGGTTTGACTGGCATTCTGCTCCGCGTTGGTGCACAGAAACGCCCCATGAAGCGTTTGCTCCTCGCCTTCCTCTTGCTCGCAGCCACTGGCATCGTCCTCTATGCATGCTCAGGAGACGACTCGGCCGTCTCCGGAAGTGACGCCGGATCCGAAGGCGATGGCTCTTCGAATGACGGCTCGTTCGGTCGAGACGGCAGCAGCGGCGACGGCTCCGCGGGAGACGCCGGCGAGGACGCCGCGCTCAATTCGACGTCGCTCCAAATTCAGGCGGTGAAAGATCAAGGTGGACCGGACTCGGGCGCAGCGGAAGACGGCGGGCTCGCCGTGAATCTTCCGATCGACCACGCGATCGTCACGTATGTGCGGCCCGCGGTGGGCTCGGATCCGGCCGGATTTTTCCTGCAAGCGCAACGCACGGGTCCCGCGATCTTCGTCGCGATCGATCCGTCGACGCTCACGCCCGTGCCGGTGCCCGGCGACGACGTGTCGATGACGGTCACGAACGTCACGAACGTCGTGAGCCTGCACGCGATCACGGGTCTCTCCGGCTTCACGCGCAACTCACAAGGCAACGCGATCTCCGCGCTTCTTCGCGACGTCTCGAGCGCCACCGATCTCGTCTCGAAGCTCAATAACTACGAGAGCGAGTACATCCAGCTCGGTGGCTTCGTGGCGACCGCGTTCGGAGGCTCGTCGACGGGCTCGGTGAGCGCCGAGGTCACGACGATGGGATTCTCGTCGCCGCAATCCGGGTTGAAGCTGCGCATTCCGGTCACCGTCCAAGACGCGTTCGATCCCGAGCCGACGTGCAGCTTCACGCTCACGGGTGTCATGTGGCGTTTCTCGAACAACGCGGAGCCTTCCGGATTCGTGAACGGCGATCTCTCGGTCACGTGCAGCGCGCCGCAAGTCGCGAGCGCGGTCGCGCCGAGCCTCACGACCGTCAACGTCGCGTTCGATCGCGACCTCGCGCCGTCTTCGATCATGGGCAACGGATCGCAATTCACGATCGTCGACGGCGTCGATGCGGGCCCGGGCCTCAGCGTCACGGGCGCGACGATGCTCGACGCGCGCACCGTGCAGCTCACGACGAGCACGCAAAATCAGGGTCAGGCGTACACGGTCACCGCGGCCGCATCGATCACCGACGTGCTCTCGAAGCCGCTCGATCCCGCGCACGACAGCGCCGATTTCTTCGGTTACCTCGTGCCGGCAATCGTGCGTTTGAACGAGCT
>JAICXU010000355.1 GCA_025934595.1 Polyangiaceae bacterium
CGGCGCGCGCCAGGCCCGAGCGGACGCGCGCTTCCGAGAGCTGGACCGGCGCCGCCCGCACCAAATTGCGCGTGAACAGAGCCGCAACGACGGCGGGACGGTCGGCAACCGCCAAGGCGACGTCCACACGGCCGTCCTTGCGGATCCCCGCTGAGACTGCTGCGAAACGAAACCCTGCAATTGTCGAAGTCATCGTCGTCACACCTCCTCCGGCAAACGAGCGGCCGGTGCCGCGATTCATAGCACCGCGCCCCCAAAATTTTCCGGACAATCCCAGAATGACACCGACCTGGCACACGCTCCGGCCGCCGAATCGCCGCCAGATGCCGCTTACCCCCGAGAATCCTTGACTACCGCGCCTCCACGCGTATTCTCCGCCGCCCAACGCCGACTTAGCTCAGTGGTAGAGCAGCGGTTTCGTAAACCGCAGGTCTCGAGTTCAAATCTCGAAATCGGCTCCACGCCAGAAATCGTTCTCAGCTCGAGCGATTGTTCGATTGCGCACGCGACGCCGACACGACAACGATCGCGTCATGACGCCGAGTGACGAAGAGAGCCCCACCGAAATCGTGCGCGCCAACTTCTACACGTGGACGCGCGGCGATCGCGGCGAATTCGAGGCCGCGCTCACCGAAGATTTCACGTTCACGAGCCCCTACGACGATCACATCGACAAGGCGACGTTCTTCGAACGCTGCTGGCCGGGTCAGTCGAAGCAAAAATTGACGCTGCTCGCGGTCGCCCAAGACGGCGCGCGCGTCCTCGTCCTCTACGATTGCGCGATCGACGGCGGGCCGACGTTCCGCAACATGGAAGCGCACACGCTCGTGAACGGAAAAGTGAAGAGCGTCGAGGTGTACTTCGGCGATCCTCCGATGGACGTGAACAAAGAAGAGTTTCGCGCGTTCGTGGACGCTGCGCGGAAGTCCTGGAAAAAGAGCTAGCTCGTCTCGGTCGCATCGTTTGCGGAGAGCGCGCAGGCCAAGATCACGAGCGGTTGTAGAGCGAGAGACGCGAGCGCCGCGCCGAGGCCGAATCGGTCCGAGATGGCGCCGACGGCGAGCGGCGCACCGACGTCGATCGCGACGAACAGCTGCACGCACGCTTGCACGACGCCGGGATTTCCCGGAAGCATCGCGTACGCGCGCGCGAGCGAGAGTGGATGATGCGCAGCGACGACGAGCCCGAGAGCGAAGAGCGCAATCGCCGCCGCGGCGAACGTATGCGTCGACACGAGCGCAGCGAGCGCGACGAGCGAGGCCATCGCCGTCACGAGAAGAACCCGACGCGCCCGGGCTCGTCGCATGACGCGGTCGGTGACGTGCGCACCGATCGCCGCGCCCAACGCGAAGAACACGGCCGCGAGCGCAGCGACCGCCGCCGACGCGTGACCTTCTCGAGCGAGACGGAGCGCGACGATCGCGACGACGATCTCGTCGAGCAGCGTGCACGATGCCGATGCGAAGAGCCAAAGCCAGAGCCGAGGCATGCGGATCGCACGAGAAAATGCCTGCGAAATCGACATGGACGAATCGTCGGGCGGCGACGAGATGCCCGCCGCGGCCGCGTTTCGCGAGCATGCAAGCGTGCCGATCGACTGGGCGAGCACGACGGCGCCGACGAGCGCCATGGCGAATCGATACGTATGGCCCGATGCGAGCGCCGCCGCGGTCAGGATGGGCGTCAGGATGTCGCCGAACGACGCGTAGAGCGACCACGCGAGCATCGCGCGATCGGCGTCGTGATCGCTCTTCGCGATCATCGCCGCTTGCGCGACGCCGCATGCAACTCCGCTCGTCGTTCCCGCCGCTGCGAGCGCAAACGCCAAGGTCCACGCGTCACGCGAAATCGCGGTCGCGAAGAGCGATGCGGCGAGCGCTCCCTGTGCGATCGCGAGGACGCGTTTGCGATCGAGTCGATCCGAAAGCGCGACGACGGTCGCTTCGAGCGCCGCCGCGACGACGAGAGGCAGCGCGAAGGCGAAGAAGAAATAGCGCTCGTGCGAGAACGCGAGCTCGTGCTCGACCGATGGCGCGCCGGCGACGGCCACACCGCTCCACAGCTCGTCGACGAGCGCGACCAGCGCGAGCGACGTCGTGAGCTTCGCGGTGAAACTACGGGCGGCGCTGGCGGCGGATCAAATTCGCTCGGTGAAGTTCACGCCGACAAGCGTAGCTCGGTCTCGAGCGTGCGCAATAGCACGCGCTGCGCTTCCATCGAGGGCACGCCGGCGCGCGATGCGAGCTCGGGATGCGTTTGCCGATCGAGCTCCGCTTCGAGATCACGGAGCGCGCGCCTTTTCGCAGTGGCGATGCGCGAACGGGCGGCCTGGTCGAGCCGAGACTCGGCCCAGCGCGCGACGCCCCATGCGAGCGCCGCGTGCCGTGCTTCGTCGCGTGCGATCTTCTGCATCGCCGACCTAATCGCAGGATCTTGCGCGTGCTCGGCTTGCCACGCCGCGAACGCTGCGCCGAACGTTTCACGCACGCAGCCTTCGACGGCGTTCTCGAGCGCGATGTCTTCGAGTGATCGCAACGCACACGGGCTCACGCGTGCGTGTTTTGCTTCGGCGCCGTACGCGCGAGCGAGCTTCGACGTGGCGCGCGCGTGACGGATCTCGTCGGCTTCGGCACGGGCCGCACCCTCCCGTAAATCTGCCGGTGCGCCGTGCGCTTCGAGCTCTCGGCGCAAAATACGGAAGGCGTGCACGCTCGCCGCTTCGAGATGCGCGGCGTTCGCGAAATAAGCGCCGACGCGCGAGTCACTTTTGGCCTTATTTTTCCCTGGATTTCGCAATCCGCGCGGACGCCGGCCGACGCCGTTGGGGCATGTCGCGCATTCGACGATCGGGTCGGCGTCGGGCTGGATCGATCCATCGAGGCACGAGTCGCCGTACATGTGACAGTTGAAATAAAGCGAGCCGGGACACACGCTCTGGCAATCGTCGAGCAAGAAGTAGCAATCTTGATAGAGCGTGAGCCCCGACGGCACGCCGCACGGAAAGCGTTGGAAGATGCCGCACTCGATTCCGCCATCCGGCGCTTGTGCGTCGATGGCGACGACATAAGGCGCGCAAGGTCCGGCGTCGACGTCCACGTCTTCCGTCGCGTCGCCGGCTGCGTCGAGGATGGATGCGTCGAGGCCGGCATCGGTCACGACGTTGTCGTCTCCCGTGCACGCCTGCACGGCGAACGCAGCGGCCGGTGCGGCCATCGCGGCGACGAGCGCGCGCGAAAGGATGCGGCGCATCCTCGATTCTTCACGTCGCAAGCTGCTCGATTTCATCGGGCCGAAGTCTCGCGCGGCGTCAAAGCGCGTGCACGTAGGTTAGCAAGGTTTGCTGATCTGTCGCCGAGAGCGCGTTGAATAGCTGCACGGAGCCGCTCGCTTCTGATCCCGGTCCGTCGTGCATCTTGATCGCGTCCTCGATCGTGGCGGCGCGCCCATCGTGCAGAAATACGCGGTCGAAACGCAGACCGACGAGCGGTGCGGTGCGCCAATCGCGCGGGCCAGCTTGGCCTTCGTTGCCGCCCGCCACGCTGTCCGAGAGCGTGTCGCCCATGTCGTGGAGAAGCATGTCAGTGAAGACCGGCGCGTCGATGTTCGCGAGCTCCGGGATCGGATAATCGGCGCGCGTCTTCAGTGACTCGGCGTGACAGACGTTGCACTTTGCTTGTTCGAAGAGCGCCTTGCCTTCACTCGTCGTGTCGCGTTTCGGAATCGCGAGCAGTCGCAAATACATCGCGCGGACGTTCATCTCGTCGGCGGTGAGATCGACGCCGGGTTTCAGGTCGTCGGTGATGCCATCCGGATTCGCGATCTCGGTCGGTCGCATCGGGCTCGTGACGCCCATGTCGCCTTGCAAAGCATCCGCGGTGAACTCGTCGAGCGTCACGATGCGCGCCTTCAATCCGAAGCGACCGATGACCTCGTCGCCGGTCTGATGCGAGTCGTACGTCGGATCCGGATTCGGATGCGACGCGAACGCGAGATGATTCACATGTCCATGAATGCCGTCGGGCCTCGACGCTTGCTCCGATTCCATGCGCAGGATTTCGCTGTCGAGGATCGCTTCCATGTATCCGCGTCCGAGAACGGGAGGCCCGAGTCGGATCGTCACGCGGAGATTTGGCGCCGGTCCGCCGTCCACGCCGCCGTCGAAGTCAGGCGGCAATACCGGTGTTTTGACGCCCGGAATGTCCGTGACGACGAGCGGGTGCTCCGTGTTTCCGAACGGCAAGAACGAAGATTGATCGGCGGCAGGGGTGATGCCGTCGGCTCCGACGATCGCCATTTTTTGCACGAGACCGGGGCCCCGATTTCCGTCCGAGTGACATCCACCGCACGACGATCGCGTGTAGAGCGGACCGAGCCCGTCGTACGGGCGCAGGACGAGATCGAACTCCGAGTCGCCTTGATAAAATTGCGAGAGCAGCGTCGACGAAATTCCTGCGATCGGATTGTCGAAAGGATCGCCGGTGTCGATCGTCGACCCTTCGCCCGTGCCGCCGTCGCTCGTCGCGAGGCTTTGTGGCGATAGATACGAGCCGCTCGAGCAAGCCACGGCCGATCCGAGCGTCAGCGCCGCGATCCAGAGCGCGTGAGGAAGAAACCGGGTCGTCCGAAGCTTCATCGCAGGCCTTCTTGCCGGGGAACTCGCAGCGGTGATTTCTTGGCGAAGTTATTGAATCTGACTTTCATCTTCGTTTCGCATCAAGCCCCGACCCTGTCAAGGCGGTTAGTCTGCGCAGCATGCGCCTCGCGTCCACCGCTTTCTTCGTGAC
>JAICXU010000057.1 GCA_025934595.1 Polyangiaceae bacterium
CCGGTGTGCTCGCTCACGCCTTCGGAATCGACGAGCGATCCGGCGGTGGGTTTGCCGTACGAGATCGCCGTCGGTGGATCGATCGCATCGCCTTTCGCGTCACGCCACGTCCCGCCGGCGAGATAGAGCATCCCGTCTGCGCCGCGCACCGTGGTCCACGGCGAGAACGTCGCGTTCGGGATCGGCTCGACCCAGCGACCGCGCTTCCAAGTCCAGACGCGGCCCGTCCACTCCCATTCGCCGTCGATCCACACGCATTCGGCGTTCGGCTGATCGGGGACGAATTCGACGCGCGCAGGCGGCGGCGGAAAGGGAACCTCCTGCAAATCCGTCGTCTTTTGCGCGGAATACGGCGGCCGGGGAAGGCCCGAGGAGCACGCCAGCACGGCGACTACGGCCGCACCGGATAGAAAACTTTGCAGGCGCGAGGGCGGCATCGAACGGACGTGATGCGGCATTTAGCATGCTTCGTGCGAGGCTCTTAACTCGCACGGTTCCGTGCGTGACAGAGTGCATCGGTGAACCGTCGGCTCCTTCTCTTGGCGTGGCTAATTTCCGCGAATGCGGCATGCACGTCCGTTCCCAAGGGAAAATCGGCCGTCGACGACGTGACAATTCGGAATGCTTCTGCGGTGGACTCAAGTGACACACAAGACAAGATCGCCACAGCCGAGACGCCCAAATTCTTGGGCCTCTTCCGAGGGGTCATCTACGAGTACGAAGTCTTCGATCGCTTCGTCTTGCAGCGCGACCTCGCGCGCATCGAGCGGTTCTATCGCGCGCGAGGCTATTACGACGCGAAGGCGCGCGCCGGTCGCGTCATCCAGAAGAACGACAATCACGTGGCGGTGGAGATCGTCGTCGAAGAAGGCAAGCCCGTGCTCGTCGACGATCTCCAAGTGTATTGGCCGAAGGACTCGAACGTGCCGGACGACGTGAGGCTCCACGCGTATCTCGCGGCGAAGAAGCTCTTGCGACCGGAAAAGCCGTTCGACGAGGACAAGTACAAGCAAGCCCAAGACGATGTGAAAAAGGAAGTCACCGACGCGGGCTACGCGTTCGCGATCGTCACGCGCAACGCGGACGTCAACATCACGACCCACAAGGCGTTCGTGTCGTTCACGGTGACGCCGGATCAACCTTCGACGTTCGGCGAGATCAAGATCGAAGGGCTCGATCCCGACGGCGCCGGACCGCAAAAGCCGGAGATCCCCGAAGACATCGTTCGGCGCACGATCGCGATCAAGCCGGGCGACAAGTATTCGACCGCGGAGATCGATTCGGCATCCGCGGCGCTCACCGATCTCGAGGTGTTCGCGTCCGTGAAGATCGTTCCGCAGCTGTCCGATCCGCCGCCCGCGAATCACGTCGTGCCGCTCGTCGTCACGTTGCAACCGGCGAAGCTTCGCGCGGTTCGCATCGGCGGCGGCGTGGAGCTCGACCAGCTCAAGACCGACGTACACGGCGTCCTCGGTTGGGAAGATCACAACTTCCTCGGGAACCTGCGCGACCTCTCGATCAGCTTCAAACCCGGCGTCGTGCTCTACCCGACACGCTTGAACAACCTCGTCGCGCCGAAGAACCCGCTGCCGGAAGAAAAGCTCCAGGTCACGTTCAAGCAACCGAGCTTCCTCGAGGCGCGCACGGAGGGGTTCATCCGGCCGGAGTTCAACGTCTATCCGATCATCGTCCCGCAAACCGTGCCGACCGTTCGCTGTTCGAACGTCGTCGGATCGCAGTGCTTCGAAGGCGACGCGTCCGCGGCGAACCAGACCGTCATCGGATATCTCGAGCCGAAGGTCCAAGTCGGCCTCGACCGCCTCTTCTTCCGTCACTTGTACGTCACGCTGTCGCAGAACGAGCAGTTCGAGTCGCCCTTCGCGTACATCGGCACGCTCGACGATCGATTGAAGCCGATCTTGCTCTCGTATCCGGAGCTGAAGACCGTCCTCGATTTCACCGACAGCAAGCTGCATCCGCACAAAGGCATCTACATCGGCAACACGATTCAGATCGCCGGAGGCGGACCGTTTTCTCGAGAAGCGACGTTCATCGGAACGGCGAACGACGTGAAGATCCAGCCCGAGGTGCGCGGCTACGTTCCGGTCGTGTCCAGGCGCCTCACGCTCGCCATGCGCGCCACGGCGGGCTTTCTTTTTCCGCAGAACTGGGGCGACTACATCCGTCACAACCTGAACGACTTCGCGAATCCGAACGCGGCGCCGATCTCCGATACCGACGTGCGCGATCTCGAGATCGATCTGTTCCGCGGATTCCTCTCCGGCGGTCCGTCGGAAAATCGCGGCTATCCGACGCGCACGATCGGCCTCTACACCTTCGTGCCGTTCTTCAATCCGTCGTCGGTCGCGAACCAAGTGAAGAGCGGAGCGGCGTGCGTCGACACGACCGCGTCCGGCAAAGCGGCGAGCGATGCGTGCCGCACGCCTGTCGGAGGCATGTCGCTGTGGGAGGCATCCGCGGAGCTCCGCGTGTTGATCTCGGGCCCGCTCTCGGAGGCGACGTTCTGCGACAGCAGCGACGTCTCGCCGGAGATCGCCGACATTCGTCTCAATCATCCGCATATTTCCTGCGGCGTCGGCGCCCGCTACGACACGCCGGTCGGCCCCATCCGCCTCGACATCGGCTACCGCATCAAGGGGCTGCAATATCCCTCCGGCGATCCGCTCGAGCCTTCGGATCAGCAAATCGGATTGATCTTCGGCCAGCCCGTCGCGATCTCCGCGGGCATCGGGGAGGCGTTCTGATGTCGACCGGCGCGCGCGCGATCGTCGTCGCGAAGCACGTGTTCCACGTGCTGGTGCTCGCGATCGGTTTCGTCGTGTGCCTCGTCGCGTCGGCGCTCCTCAATCTGAATCTGCCGGCGACGCGCCGGTTCGCGTGCCGCCTCACGACGTACCTCTTGGCCGATCTCTTCGAGGGAAAAATCACGCTCGAAAAGGTCGACTCGATCGGCCTCGGCGGAATTCGCGGCGCGCGTGCGCGGATCACCGACGACACGGGAAAACAAGTCATTTTGGTCGATGGCCTCGACGCGAATGCGCCGGTGCTCGGCATCGTGCGATCGGCCGCGCTCGGCTCGGGCGACATCGAGATCGACATCCCGCGCGCCTATGTCGACTCCGCCGATGCCAATCTGGATTTCGACGGCCCCGACATGCGGCTCGCTCGCGCGTTCCTCCCGAAGCCGACGCCGAAGAAGAGCACGGGCCCGGGACGCGGCGTGCGTTTGGACATTCGTGAGATCGCGATCGCTCATGCTTGGGGCCATGGGTCGCTCCCGAACATGCCGCCGCTCGACGCCGACGTCGACAACGCCCGCGCGGAGCTCGTCGTCATCGCCCACAATCAACCCGACGACAGCGTGCATCTCAACGTGGGGCGCGTGCACGTGAAGTCTCGCGCTGCTCCGTACGACGTGAACGTCGACGGCGACGCGCATCTCGTTTTGTCGGTGCCGCTCGTGGGCGCGCCTGACCTCACGCTCGGAGGCGGCTATCACGGTCTCATCGCCGGAATCCCCACGAAGGCAAAAGCCACGATGGACGGCGATCATCTCGACGCGACGGTGGACATCTCGAACGTCGAAGAAGACAAGGTCCAACGGATTTTGCCGGGCACCCCGCTCGCGGCCGTCGCCGACGCGCACGCCGAAGCTCACGGAACGCTGAAAAATCTCGACGCATCGGCGAAAGCGAAGATCGGCCCTGGAACGGTGAGCGCGCGAGCGAACATCTTGGTCGGCAGCGACGTGAGGATCGCGGGATCCTTCGATGCGTCGCACGTCGACGCGCGCTCTTTCCAAAAGACTGCCCCGGCCACCGACGTGAACGCGAGCGGAAAGACGACGATCGTGCTCGCGAACGGCGCGGTCGACGGAACCTATTCGCTCGACGTCGCGAAGGGCAGCGTGCAAGAAATCGCGACGCCCGCTGCGCACGCGGAAGGCAAGTATTCGCTCTCCGGAGCCACGGCGATGGTGCGCGTCGACGAGCCGGGCGCGACGACCTACGCGAACGCGAAGCTCGATCTGACGAAGCAGCTCGTGACGTTCGATACGTCGACGAAACAGGCTGTTTTGGGCGAGATTCCGCAATTGAAGGGCGCCGCGCGCGGAACGGCGGAGGTCTCGACCCACGGCACCATTTCGATCCCGAAACAAACCATCGACGCCGCGTACGAAGTGACCGGCAAAGACATCGCCGCATCCGGCTACGTCATGCATCACGTCGAAGCGAGCGGCACCGTCATCGGACCGATCGCGCGACCCGAGATCGTCGTGTCGGCCCACGGGCGCGACGTGCAGAATGGAAGCAAGCGCATCGAGCGCGTCACCGCGAGCGCCAAGATCGGATTCACGGCGAGCGTCGACATTCACGACGTCAACATCGACATGTCGACCTCCGGCGAGCACGTCAAGGTCCACGGCGATCGCGTGGTCATCGAGAGCAGCGGTGTGAAAGTCGATGGCGGCACCGTCGACGGTCTCGGCGCGCTCGTCGGGGTCAACGCGGAGACGAGGCCGGGCCTCATCGCCCTGAGCGTGCACGCACAACACGCTGACCTCGCGAAGATCGGACGCATCGTGGGCCTTCACGACGTGACGGGCCACGTCAGCATCAATGCCGACGTTCGGCTCACGAGCACCGAGGCCCAAGGCAAAATCGACGCGAACATCCGCAATGCGACGATCGGCCCGCTGCGCGGAGCGACGGCCCATCTCGACGCGACGCTGATGGGCAAGAGCCTGATCGCGAACGCACATTTCGATTCGCCTTCTTTCGGGCGCCTCGACATCAACACGTCGACCGTTCACTTGACGGGCAGCCCGCTCTCTCCGAAGGCGTGGGTCGAGGCGACGGGGGACGCGCAGATCGACGGGGAAGTTTCCCTGAAACGCATCCAAGAGTACGTGCCGCAGGGCACGCTCACCGATCTCGACGGAATGCTGCTCGTCGAAGGGGAAGTGAAGCGCGACGATCCGCACGCCGCGCCATCCATCGATCTCGACGCTTCGACGCGAAACCTCGTCGTCGCGAAAGCTCCCGAGTGGCGCGTGCAAGGAATCGATCTCGACGTCGACGCGCAGCTCGATCCGCAAGGTCACGCGACGCTCGACTCCAAAGCGCACGACGACAAAGGAAATCTCGTGACGCTCCAAGGGACGGCGGATTTGCCGCTCGCGGAGCTGGCGTCGCTACGTGCACCGGTCGAGACGCTCGAGCGATCGCCCGCCACGTTCGATCTCGAGATTCCGCAACGCAAGCTCAAAGACATGCCCAAGGCGCTCGCGCTCGGAAAGGATCAGGGCAAGATCGAGGTGAGCTTCAAAGGCCAAGGCACCTACTTGGATCCGAACGTCTCGCTGACGGTGCGCGCGACGAATCTGAGGTCGCCTGATCTTCCGCTGTCGCTCGCGACGAGCGGCGTCGTCGGCTTGACGTACGACGGCAAGGTCGCCGGTCTCACGGGGAACATCGTCGCGAAGAAAAAAAGCGTGCTCGACTTCGATGCGCAAGCGAACGTGCTCTGGGCCGACGTGCTCCGCATGGGACCGAGCCCCAATCTTCCTTGGAACGGATCAGGACACGTCGTCTTGAACGAGCTTCCGCTGCAAACGCTGCAACCGCTCGCGGATCGCAGCGTGAAAGGAAACGTGAGCGGCGAGGTTTCGGTGGTCGATTTGCACAAGGACGCGCACGCGAGCGTGCAGCTCTCGTTCGACGCGCTGAAAGTCGGCAAGGCGAGGTACACGAACATGTACGTGCGTGGCGCGATGACGACCGACGGCGCGATGACGGCGCTCGTCCGTCTCGATCAGAAGGATGGCCACGCCGAAGCCACGCTCGCCGGCGGCGAGACGTGGGGCGCAGCGCTGGTGCCGAAAGTGGATCCTTCCAAACCGGTCGTGGCCTCGCTCGACGCGAAGAACATCAGCGCGGGCGTCGCGCAGCCGTTTCTCGACGACTATCTGAACGAGCTCGACGGGCGCGTCGATGCGCAGGCCAAGGCGATCATCCCGCCGTCGGGAGCTCCGCAAGTGCAAGGCAACATCGCGCTTCGCCAAGGTCTCGTGCAGTCGCCCATTCTCGGCGAAGAGTTCCACGACGTGACCGCGAACGTCGTGCTCGCGCCGAACGGCGCCGACACGCTCGCGACCGCGAACGAGATCGTGGCGTATGGAACGACGGGGAAAATTACGGCAAAAGCGACGGCGCGCATGCATGGCGTCCAGTTCGCGGGCGCGAACCTCGTCGCCATCTTGGGCGCGAAGAGCGCGCCGCTCCAGCTCACGGCCGAGGGACAAGATTACGGCGAGGGCTACGGCAGCACGACGGTCTCGATCACGAAGCCGCAACCCACGCAGACCGACGTCAAGGTCGTGATCCCGTCGTTTCACGTCATGGTGCCGCAAGTGTCGACACGCAACCTGCAAGACCTGGGGCCGGCGGAGAACATTCGCGTGGGCGTGAAGGACGCGAGCGGTGCCTTCATGCCTCTCGCGCTCGGTGCGAAAGAAGAGCCCGTCACGCCGAGCAACAGCCGCCTCGACGTCGACATTCAAATGGGCAAGGACTGCGACGTGCGCGTCGGCGACACGGTGCGCGTGCAGCTCGAAGGCGGGCCGCATCTCACGGTGATGAACGGAACGGTCGTGACCGGACAGATTCGACTTCGCGGCGGAACGCTCGACGTCCAAGGAAAACAGTTCGACATCCAGGACGGCGGCACGATTACGTTCAACGGTGGCGACCCCGGAAATCCCGACATCGTGATCCGCGCGGAGTGGGATGCGCCCGACGGCACGCACGTCTTCGCGGATTTCAACGGACCGCTGAAAACCGGCAAAGTGGCGCTCCGCTCGGAGCCGCCCAAGTCGGAGAACGAGCTGCTCGCGCTCATTCTTTTCGGAAGCAGCGACGAAGCCGGCGGCGCGAACTCGTCGGAAACGAGCGGCCTGCAGGCGGCGACGACGGCGGGCGGCTTCGCGACGCAAGGTGTGAACAAGGCCATCAACGATCTTACGGGCGTCGACGCGACGGTGCGCGTCGACACGAGCGAACAAAACAATCCGAAGCCGGAAGTGCAAGTGCAGCTAACGAAGACGATCGCGCTCGAGCTCGAGACCGTGCTCGGTCAAATCCCCTTCGGCGACAACCCGGACACGAATTACGTCACCGTGGATTGGCGCTTCCGGCCGCGTTGGTCGCTCGCGACCACGTTCGGCGACAAGGGAACGTCGATCTTGGACGTGCTCTGGCAGTATCGTTACTGATCGCGCCGGTGCATCGCGAGCATCGACGCCGCCAGCAACGCGGCGGCGACGTAGAGCACGACCGCCACGCCTTCGTGTGCGTCCGCGAAGTGGTGCGCGCCGCTCGCGAGCAGCGGCGCGACGAGCTGCGGCAATCCGATGAGCGTGATGACGTAGAGGCTCATGATGCGCCCGCGCGCCGCCGGTTTGATCGCGTGTTGAATCGACGTCGCGATCGCGGTCGTGAGCACGGTCGACGAGATTCCCGCCAGCACGAGACACGCGAGCCCGAGCGGCTCCGTGGTCGTGGCCGCGAAGAGCCCGAGCGAGACCGCGAGCATGATTCCGCTCGTCGTGATGACGCGCGCAGATGCACGAAGCGCTGGAAAAGAAGCCGTTCCGAAGCCTCCGATCAACGCGCCGGCGCCTCCCGCTGCGAGGAGACGTCCATATCCCGCCGAGCCCGAGGTCCACACGTGCGCGGCCACGATGGGCAACAGCATCGGATACGAGCGACCGAAAATCGCCACGACGGCGGAGATCGCGAGGAGCGCCACGACGCCGTGCGTGCCGAGCGCCTCCCGAAATGCGCCTGCTTGCTTCGGGGGCGCCCGATGCGCGTGGTCGGGCAAGTCACGCAGGCTCGCGATCGCCGCGATCATGAAGAGAAAGCTCACGGCGTTCAGAAAGAAGAGCCAACCCGCGCCGATGCGCCCGAGGAGCGGCCCCGCGAGCGCCGGTCCGAGAAGCGCCGCGCCGTTGAACGAGGCCGCGTTGAGCGATAGCGCGTTGAGCAGATCTTCGCGCGGCACGAGATCGGGCGCGATGGCCTGTCGCGCGGGATTGTCGATCGCGAGAAAGATCGCTCCGACGAACGTGCTCGCGAGGAGATGCCACGGCGCGAGCACACCGGTCCACGCGAGAATGGCGAGCGCGACGGCGACGAGGGTGAGGCCCGTCTGCGTGACGAGCACGAGCTTGATGCGCGGAACGCGATCGACGATCGTCCCGCCGATGGGTGGCAAGATCACCATCGGGATCGCGAACGAGAGCCCGAGCCATCCGAGCCAACGCGGGTCGTCGCCGGTCGCCTTGTAGATCACCCAGCTCCGCGCGACGTTCTGCATCCACGTGCCGATGTTCGAGACGAATCCGGCGACGAGAAACAGCTTGAAATTGCGGGATTTCAGCGCCGGGTAGGCCATCGTGAAAATGCGAGCGTCATCTTCCGCGATAGAGATACCGCGGTCTGCTCTCGCGCAGAGCGTCGGTCTTGGCGCGCCGCACGATGTCGTGCGCCGGCGCGAGATGACACGCCGGATCGGTCGCCGAGGCATCACCCGTCAGCGCGAAGGCTTGGCAACGGCATCCGCCGAAGTCGATCGCTTTTCGATCGCAAGTCCGGCACGGGTCCGGCATCCACGCGTCGCCCCGATACGCATTGAGCGCCGGCGAATTTTCCCAAATGTCGCCGAGTGATTTTTCGGTGACCTTCTCGAAGGTCAGCGTCGTGATCGAGGTCGCTTGATGACACGGAACGACGGTGCCGTCGGGGATCACTTGCACGAACCTTCGCGCCCACCCATCCATGCACGCGCGCGGCGTCTGCGAGAAATAATCCGGCTTCACGAACAGCACGTCCATTTTTCCGGCGAGCCGCTCTTTTGCAGCGAGCGCGATCTTCTGCGCGCGATCGATCTGCTCGAACGAAGGCAAGAGCGCGGCGCGATTCTGCAGCGCGAAGCCATGGTACTGCGCGTTCGCGAGCTCGAGACGGTCGGCGTCGAGCTTCTCCGCGAGCGCGATCGTCTGTTCGACGCGATCGAGGTTTTCTCGATGCATGACCATGTTGATCGTGAGCGGCAAGCCGAGCTCTTTGACCCACTCCGCGACGCGCAGCTTCGTGTCGAACGCATCGAAATCGGCTATTTTTTCCGATGTTTCACGATCGACGGCCTGCATGCTGAGCTGCACGTGATCGATGCCGAGGTCGCGCAACTTTTCGAGACGCGAGCGCTCGAGAGGAACGCCGCTCGTGACGAGATTCGTGTAGAGCTCACGCTGACGTGCCCGAGCGACCAGCTCCTCGAGATCTTGCCGGGCGAGCGGCTCGCCGCCCGTGAAATGGATTTGCACGACCCCGAGCTCGGCGGCTTCGTCGATCACACGGAGCCAGTCCGCGGTACCGATCTCGGTGCCATGCGCGCGGAGGTCCGACGGGTTCGAGCAATACGCGCAATGAAGCGGACACCGGTAGGTGACCTCCGCGATGAGCGTGTAAGGGCGATAGCGCGCAGACTTGTCGCGCGTCCAGGGAGGCGCGCTCATTCGAAGAGATTCCGCACACGAAGCTGCTCCAGGAACTCCGCGACCTCCGCCGACGCGTCGTCACCGCGCAACGCGAAGAGATCGCATATCTCGTCGAACGAGCGCGTCCCGTCGCAGAGCTTCACGATCTCGGCCGCCGTCTCGTTCAAGAGAAGCCCGCGCTCTGGATAGAGCAGGATGTATTTTTTCTCGCGCTCGTCCCAACGAAGGCGCGCTTTTTTCGCGAGCTTCAACTTCACGGCGCGCTCGTCGTGCTCGTCGCGCGATCGATCGCATCGAGCATTGCCCATAAAATGTCGCATTTCGTGAGGAGCGCC
>JAICXU010000034.1 GCA_025934595.1 Polyangiaceae bacterium
GACCTCGACCTCGACCTCGACCTCGACCTCGACCTCGACCTCGACCTCGACCTCGACCTCGACCTCGACCTCGACCTCGACCTCGACCTCGACCTCGACCTCGACCTCGACCTCTACTTCAACACCGCATCCGGAAAGCGCTCGTTGGCCACGGTCAGCATTTCCGCGGGGCACGCGGAGGCAGCCAGCGGGTGCTTTTCCGCGGGATCAGACGTGAGATCGAAGCAAGCCCAAGGCGCACCGGCCGTGAGCAACTTCTTCTCACCTTGCATCACGCCGTAGACGGGACGATCGCCGAGCCACACGCCGCTCACCGTCGACATCGCGACGATGGGCTCCTCGGCGGGTGCGGGTCGGAAGATGGAGCGACCGCGGAGTAGCTGCCCATTCGGAAACGAAGCTCGCGCATCGAAGGCACCGAGCAGATCGAGCACGGACGCGTTGATGTCTTCGCCGTAGACGCGTCGATCTCGAAAGCCGGCGAGCGCGGTCCGCTGGTCGTCGTTCAGGCCATTTTTCCCCGCGAAAACGAAGCCCGGGATGTGAATTTCTTCTTCGAAGAGGCTGTTCAAGTGAAAGAGCGCGCCGTGCTCGCGCAGCTGCTCGCCGTGATCGGATACGAAGAGGGTCACCGTGTCGTCGAACGAAGGCAGCTTGCGAAGCTCCGAATAGAACGACGCCATCGTGCGCTCCTGGAAGAGCACCGAGTTGCGAATTTGATTCCGCAGCGGCTCGGAGCTTCCGGTCTCGAACGGCGAATCGTCGTGTGGCGTGTACGGCTGCAAATTCGGATCGACGCGATAGGGGTAGTGCGTGTTCGCGAGATGGAGCACGGCGAACCACGGACCGCTCTCTTCCTTCGCGAAGCGGAGCATCCGTGCGGCCGCTTCTTCATCGGGGCAGCCGATGTGGATCTCCTGCACGTCGCCGAAATCCTCACCGGTGACTTTCACGTCGATGGGCGCGTTCTTCAAATAAGGACCGAGCTCGAACGCGCGGAGATCCTGCGATGCGATGTACGCGGTGCGATATCCCTGCGCCTTCGCGACGTCCCACAAGAACGGTGTCGTGTGCGTTTGCTCGAGCGTCGCGTCTGGGGCGAGGCCGGTCCACAGCACCATGCATGCCGTGATGGTGCCGGACGATTGCGTGGTCATGCGAAGAAGGCCACTGCGGTCGGGGATGGCCCGGTCGAAAAATCGCGACGTGCATCCGTTCGGCGAGGGCTGCGTCGTTTTCTCGGAGCAGAGAATGTCGGCGCGAACGCTCTCGGTGATGACGAGGAGCACGTTCGGCTTGTGCGCAGGCTTGGGAAGCGGCGGCACGGCGACCGCTTTGCGGTAGGTCAGACCTTGTCGGCGCCGCGGCACGAAGCTGTCGTGCACGTACCCGACGACGGCGGCTTGCAGCGACGAGTCGGGTGTCGTGAGCCACTCTTGGAGATGAATGTAGTCGGCGGAGAACACGTAGATCGTACCGAGCGCGGCGATGAGCGCGGCCCACCAACGCGTGCCTCGCGCGATCGCTGCCGCTTGCGAGCGGACGGCGCGTGCGAGGAGGTAGGTGAAAATCGCCCCGACAATCACGCCGGGGACGAGCTTGATTCCCCACGCCCGCATCCACGACGCCACGGTGCCGTTGAATGCGATGCCGAGCCGTAGCGTGTCGCGCGTGATGTACGCGTCGAACACGTAGAGGTAGTACGCCTGCACGCCGTACGCGAAGACCGCGAAGGGAAATATGAGGAGAGCGAACGCGGCGACGTACGCCTGCCTCGCGTACCTCCAGGTCGAAAGCGACAGACGCGCGAGCGCGTAGAGAACCCCGAGCCAGAGCCCGACGCCGACGATCGAGCTCGCGAACCAACCGAATTTTCCTCGCCACGACAACGCCCAAATCGAGCGGCCGCGAAACAGGAGATCGATCGCGAATCCGAAGAGAGTCGGTGCGAGAAGTGTGAGAAGAGGAAAAAATCTACGGCGGGGTTCCACTCGACGGGAAAAGCTACTTCACTTCGCTGCCACCGGTCGCCAAGTGCCGCGGCATGTGCTCGTCGTCTTCGTGGGACATGACGGGTTGACCGCCGGGCGCTGCTTTGCCGGTCTCCGAGAAGACCTCGACGCCTTGCGCGTCGTCGAGCTCGCCGCGTCGCTCGGTGTCGTTCATCGTGTACGCGAAGAAGACGCCGATGAAGAGCAGCGCGCCGATGAACATGAGAACGTTGAACTTGGCCTCGTGGCGCAAGTGCATGAAGAACGTGGCGACGAGCGCGGCCTTCGTCGAAGCGATGACGACCGCGACGACGAGGTTCATCTTGCCGAGCGGCACGTACGCGACGCCGATGGTGAGAAGCGTGAGGCACACGAGCGCGAGGAAGATCGCCACGTAAAACTTGGCGGAGGCGATGTGCACGTGCACCGCGCCGTCGTCCTGGTGGATCTCGACGGGGGCGTGAACCGATCTGTCGTGAAGGTTTTCGGCGCTCATGGGTTCTCATAGCGCGCAGGCTTGCGCGCGTCTTGGGTAGGTGCTCAGTCGATCAAGTAGAGAAGTGGAAAGAGGTAGATCCAGATGAGGTCTACCAAGTGCCAGTAGAGCGCCGCGATGTCGACGGGCGTGAAGTACTCCTTCGAGAACTCACCGCGCTCGTTGCGACGCCAGATCCAGATGAGGACGCCGATACCCACCATGACGTGCAGCGCGTGGACGCCGGTCATGATGAAGTAGATGCCGAAGTAAATGTGCGCCTTTGCCGGCAAATCGGGCACTTCGGCGTCGGCGGGAATGGATCCGAAGATCCCCCCGTATTGATGGCCGAAGTAGTTTCCGGGAAGCAGGCCTTCATGGAACTTGTGGCCGTACTCCAGGTACTTGATGAAGAGGAACATGAAGGCGCAGATGATCGTGACGATCAAAAACCGTGAGGTGTTCTTCTGCTGCCCGAGCTGCGCGCATCGAACCGCCATGGCCGCCGTCCAACTGGAGAAGAGGAGGACGATGGTGTTGGCGCCGCCCATCGGCCGGCTCAAGAGGTGTGAGCAGACCGCAAACGTCTCGGGGTACCAACTCCGGTAGATGCCGTAAGCGACGAAGAGCCCGCTGAAGAACAGGAGCTCCTGCGCGAGGAACGCCCACATGCCGAGCTTCGCCGTGTCGAACTGCTGCGCCGGCGTGTCGAAATGGTGCGCGAGGAACTTCGGGTGCGCGTGCTCGTGCTCCTCGTGATCGGAGCCCGGCGCTTCTGACGTGATTGCGTCGCTCATGTCTCTCTCAATCCTCGGCGAGCTCTGCTTCGGTGGCAAGGTGGTAATCGTACGGGCCGCGCGTGATGACCGGCACCTTCGTGAAGTTCGCGAGCGGAGGCGGCGTGGGCGTCTGCCACTCGAGCGCGGCCGAGTTCCACGGATTGCGCGGGGACTTCTTTCCCTTGAAGAGGGAGTACATCAGGTTGATGCCGACGATCAGAAAGCCCGTGCCGATGAACCATGAGCCCACCGTCGATATCTGGTGGAACTTCTCGAACTGCGGCAGGTAGTCGTAATACCGGCGCGGCATGCCACGCGAGCCGAGGACGAACTGGATCCCGAACGTGACGTTGAATCCGACGAACGCGAACCAGAAGCCAATCTTCGCGACGAGCTCGTTGTAGAGCTTGCCCGTGAACTTCGGCCACCAGTATTGGAGGCCTCCGACGAATGCGAACACGGTGCCGCCGACCATGACGTAGTGGAAGTGCGCGACGACGAAGTACGTGTCGTGGAGATGCACGTCGATCGCGAGCATGCCGAGGAACACGCCCGTGAGACCGCCGATGGTGAACTGAAAAATGAACGCCAACGCATAGAGCATGGGCGACGCAAGGCGGATCGATCCCTTGTAGAGGGTAGCCACCCAACTGAAGACTTTGACGCCAGAGGGTATGGCGACGAGGAACGTGAGGGCCGAGAACACCATCATCGCGTACTCGCTCATGCCGCTCACGAAGAGATGGTGACCCCATACGAGGAAGCCGAGCACGGCGAGCGCGATCGAGCTCATGGCGACGAACATGTAGCCGTAGATCGCGCGATGGCTGAAGGTCGAGAGGATCTCGTTGATGACGGCCATCCCCGGCACGATCATGATGTAGACGGCGGGGTGCGAGTAGAACCAGAAGAAGTGTTGGAAGAGGACCGGATCGCCGCCGAGCTTCGGATCGAAGATGCCGATTCCGAACGCGCGCTCACAGGTGAGAAGGAGCAGCGTGATCGCGAGGACGGGCGTGGCGAGGATCTGGATGATGCTGGTGGCGTAGAGACCCCAGATGAAGAGCGGAAGGCGCGTCCAGGTGAGACCCGGCGCGCGCATCTTGTGCACGGTCGCGAGGAAGTTCACACCCGTGAGGATCGACGAGAAGCCCATGATGAAGGCTCCCATGATCATCGGGATGACGGCCGAGTGCGTGGTGGTCGAGTACGGGGTGTAGAACGTCCAGCCGGTGTCGACGGCGCCCGTCAACATGCTGTAGACGGCGAAGCAGGCGCCGAACGCGTAGATGTAGAGCGACATCAGATTCAGCCGAGGAAACGCGACGTCTTTCGCGCCGAGCTGAATGGGGAGGATGATGTTGCCGAGCGCGGCGGGGATCGACGGGATGATGAAGAGAAACACCATGACCACGCCGTGGAGCGTGAACATGCGGTTGTAGGTCTCGGCGCCCATGATGGTTTCGCCGCGCGTGAAGAGCTCGAGGCGAACGAGGAGCGCGAAGATGCCGCCCAGCAAGAACGCTGCGGTGACGAGGACCAAGTACATGACCCCGATGCGCTTGTGGTCGAGCGTGGCAAGCCAGCTCCAGACCCCCTTCGTGACCGTGAGATAGTTCTCGTTCGGATCGGGCGTATCGTGGCTCGCGGTCGGGACGTGTGTAGTAGTGGCGGCTCCCATAGTTATCCTCGCGATCCTCTTATTTGAGGGTCTTCATGTAGGCGATGATGCCTGAAATCTGTTCGTCATTGAGAGTGAAGGGGGGCATCTGGACGTTCGTGAAGCCCTGCACGATCTTGGCTTGCGGCTTCAAGATCGATTCATGGACGTAATTGTCGTCCGCGGTGATGGTCTCACCGGTCTGCAGCGTGACGGGCTTGCCGTACATGCCTTTCCAGGTCGGGCCGTTGCCCTTCGATCCGTCGATGGTGTGGCAGGTGTAGCAAGCGTTCTTCTTGTAGAGACGCGCGCCGTACGCATCGAGCGGCTCGCCGTCCATGCGATCGCCCTTCTTCAAGAAATCCTCGTAGTCTTTTTCGGCGACGACGTGGATCTTCGCGAGCATCCCGGAGTGGTCTTTTCCGCAGTATTCCGCGCAGAAAATCTGCATGTCGCCGATGGTGTTCGGCGTGAACGCGATCGAGGAGTACATGCCCGGCACGGCGTCTTTCTTCAGGCGCGCGCCCGGCACGTAAAAGCTATGCAGCACGTCTTGTGAGCTGATGACGAACTTCACCGGCCGGTTGATGGGGATCGTGACCTCGGACGCGTCTTGCTTTCCGTTCGGGTAGGTGAACGTCCAGCTCCACTGCTGACCGCGCACACCGATCTCGATGGAGTTCTCGGCGGCGAGCGCTTCGTGGGCGTACTCCTTGAACCCCAAGTGGAAGAGCGCCATCACGAAGAAAATCGGAATGACCGTCCACGCGACCTCGAGGGTCGTGTTGTGGGTGACCGGCTCGGCCGTGTGTCCCGGACGACGACGGTATCTCCACACGAAGTAAAGCATCGTCCCGGTGATCGCGACGGTGAAGATGACGCTGAACCAGTAGACGAACATATAGAGGTCGTCGACGCGCGCGGCGTCGGTCGACAGAGCCTCGGGCAATTGGAAATTGTCGGGTCTGATGTGAATCACGGGTTCTCCGCCGGTGTGTGAGGCTGATGCAAAGTCGAGCCTTGCTCGAGCGAGCTCTTTTTGTCGCGTTCGCGGTTGACCTTCTTCTCCATGCGCCACAGCCAACCGAGCAACGCGAACAGACAAAGGGCCGAAAATCCCGCGCCGATCTGCATCACGCGTGTCGCGATGATGGTGTATTTCCCGGTCTGCGGGTCGTAGTGGTAGCAATAGAGGATCACACGGTCGACGGTGGTGATCGACTTACCCTCCGATGCCTCTAGAATTCCGAACTTGAGGTCGCGCTCTTCGAACGCGAGGCCGTAGAGATAGCGGGCCATCTCGCCGTTCGGCTTCACGAGCATGAGGACCGAGGGGTGCGCGTACTGGTTTTGGCGCTCGTCGTACTGGTAGCCGAAGCCGACGGCGTTCGCGACGCGATCGATCTCCGCTTTCTCGCCGACGAGGTAGTGGAACCCTGCCACCGTTTCGGGATGTCCGTACGCCGAGACGATCTCGTCGCGCTTTTGCTTCGCGACTTCCGGAGTGTCGGTGGGATCGATGCTGAGGACGATGACGTCGTAGTCTTTGCCGACGACCTTTCCGTCGGTGTCCGCGAGCGCTTTGAACGTCGTCGCCGCTGCGTGTTGGATCAAGCTGCAGAGCACCGGGCAGCGGTGGTAGGCGAGGATGAGCGCGATCGGGCGCTTGCCGAAGTACTGCCCGATCGTGACCGCATTGCCGTCTTGATCGCGGAAATGCGCTTCGGCGGGGATCGGCGCGTCGAGATGCTCGGTGACGCCGACGTGCGACATCTCCGCGGGGATCGGCGTCGGTGCCTCATCGTGCGCGAAAGCGCGCGTCTCCGGCGCGATCGCAAGCGACGACAAAGCGATCGCCAAAACGGCGAAGGCTTTTTTCATCGTGCGTGCGAGCGGAGATTTCATGAGCTCAGGGCGAAGCCGGTGCGACTGCGGTGGATGCGCCGGAGACGGCAGCGGAGGGACTACCGGCGGGTGCGCGGGTCGTGGTCGGTGACATGGCCGCATGACGCTTCGGCGCGCCCGCGTCTCCCGTCGCGTTCGGCAGGACATTTCCCGGGCCTGCATCGAATCCCGGCGGCGGGCCAGGAGGCGTCGTCGTCGTTCCTGCGTCACCCGCTGCAGGAGCCGCTCCGCCGCCCGGTGCGCCCGTCGTTTCGCCGCTGGCTCCGGCAGGAAGGCCCTCATGGAGATGGGCCCAGCCCGTGAGCGCAGCGCGATCGTCCGATTGTTGCGGCGCGATGTCGGCGGAGAAGAGGCGACCTTTGCTTCCGAGCTCCGCCATCGCTTGATCGATGGGAACCGCAGGCGACGTCGTGAGCTTCTTCTGCTCGTCGGCGTGCAGCTGCACCACTTCTTCGGGCGTGGCGACCTTGGCCCGGGCCTCGGACTCCATCATGTCGGTGAAGTACGAGTCGAAGATGAACTTCAAGGACACCAGCGTGACCACCGTGGCGACGGCGATCACGAGGATCAGAGTGGTTCGCGGGGGGCTTTGATCTGTTGCCATGATCAGGCGTTCTCGAATTGAAGGGCGCGCTGCAGACGCGGGTCACCGATGGGAATGAGCGGCGTCGTCGACATGCGATAGAGCACGACTGCGAGATACGCGCCGCCCACACCGAGCAAACAGACGAGATCGATCCAGCTCACGTTGAAGCCGTCTTGTCCGAAGTTCGGCATGACGAGCCAGTAGACGTCGACGATGTGCATGATGAAGAGCCACGCGGATCCGAACGCAAGCACGCCGAGCCTTCGTTTCGTGTTGCGCGAGATGATGAGGAAGAAGGGGACGATGAAGTTGAGGCCGATGAGCGCGAGGCTCACCGTGGCCCAAGGTCCGTGATCCCAACGGAGATGGAAGAACTGAACTTCTTCGGGGATCGCCGCGTACCAAATCAGCATGAATTGCGCGAAGGCGATGTACGCCCAGAACACGACGAAGCCGAACATGAGCTTGCCCATGTCGTGGTAGTGCTCGACGTTGATCTCTTTCACGAGCACGCCGCTCGAACGAATTCCCATCGTGACGAGAATGAGGAGCGCGTAAGCGGATACGGCGCATCCCGCGAACACGTAGACGCCGAAGATCGTCGAATACCAAAGCGGCTCGAGTGACATCACCCAGTCGAACGCGGCGAACGTGAGCGTGAACCCGAACAAGTAGACCGCGGCGCACGAGAAGCGACGGAGGCCCACCGTGATTTTCGGATCCTTCGTGGTGTCTTGCTTCGTCGAGCGACCGAGGAACGCGAATCCGAGCCAAGCCCAGATCGCGAGGTAGACGATCGCCCGAATTCCGAAGAATCCTTCGTTCAAATACCCGCGCTTCAAGTGCACGGTGTGCTCCGCTTCGAGCTCCTCGGGATCGCCGTGCTCGCCGCGCTCGTTCGCGTTCAACACCGGTTCGTGCGCGCCGGGTCCGTGCTCGGCGTGGGGTGCGTGATCCGCCCCAGGTCCGGTCATTTCGGCACCCGCGGGCTCGTGCTGGGGGCGGCGCTGGCCGGGAGCTTCGTCTTGACCGGTCGCGGGCTGCGCGAGCTCCGCGGCCGTCGTGTGCGTGGCGGCCGCTTCGCCGTGGCCGACTTCGGCGCGCGCTGCCTCACCACCCTCGACCCACGGAAAGAGCTTCGCTCTCGTCATCCACACCGGCAAAAAGAGGATCGCGAAGACGATGAGACCGCTCGCGAAGAGCTCGGCGGTGCGGCGGATCGTGACGCTCCATCCGGAGCTCGTGAGATGTTGCTGCAAGACGAAGAAGAGCGTGCCGAGCGCGGGCGTCAGCACCGCCATGAACGCGAAGAGATACGAGAACGCGAAGCGGCGCGGATCGTTCATCCAACCTGCCGCCGACAGCGCGAGGCCGAGCGCACCGACGCCCGCTGCGAACTTCCACGCGTTCGCCCACGTGTTGCCTTCGCGCAGGACGTACTCGCCCGCCTTGTGCTTGTCGGTGTTCTTCGCGGCGATGTCGGCTTTTTCAGACGGCTTTGCCTTCGGCACGACGGCCACTTTCTTTTCTTCGGTCTTCTTCTCGTTGTCGTCGCTCACTGCTTCGTCTCCGCTGCGAGGGGCGCTTGGCTGATTTGGAGGGCGCGCACGTAGCTCACGATCGCCCAGCGATCGCGAACGGGAATCTGCGGGCCGTACTCGGGCATGTTGCGAACGCCGTTCGAAATGGTCGCGAAAATCTGACCATCCGGTGCGTGACGAAGACGATCTTGGTGGAAGGTCGGCGGCTTCATCATGCCGTGACGAACGGCCATGCCGTCACCGGAGCCCGTGCGATCGTGACAAGGCGTGCAGTAGATGCCGAAGCGATCTTGGCCACGCTTCACGAGCGATTCCATTCCGCCCGCTTGCTCGACGACTTGCTCGGGGATCGTGAGGACGTAGCCCGAGTCGTCGTCGAGGCGCCCCGTCGCGATCGTTTCGTCCCACTCTTCTTCGCGAGACACGACGCCTTCGGGCGGCGCACGCATCGTGCGATGGTCCGGAAAAAATGCGCTCTCGTGCTGCATCGAGAACTTCGGCTGGTTGTACATGTTGCGGATCGGGATGATCGGCGACTCGCGCGACGTCTCGCCGCGACATCCGGTGAGGGCGCCGGCCGTCACCGCACAGGCCACGAAAAAGGAGGCTCTCATTTGTGCTCCGCGGCTGGCTCGAGAACGAGCTCGACGAAGTCGGCGTGCGTTTTCTCGAGAAAATCACGTGTTTTCTCGAGCTTGAACTTCGGGTCTTGGGCCTCGACCGAGATGAAAAACTTGCCGGTCGAAAACGCGCGGAAGCGATCGGATTCGAAGATCGGATGGTGATGCATCGGGATCTTGTTCATCGCGAACATGCCGAAGACGGCCGCGAACGCGGAGAAAAGGATGGTGAGCTCGAACATGATGGGAACCATCGATGCGATCGACGACACGCTCGCCGGCTTGCCGCCGATGATGAGCGGGTAGTCGATGCAGTTCATCCACCACATCATGAGGAATGCGCAGCTCGTGCCCGTGAGCGCGGCCGTGATGACGATCCAACCGAGGCGCGAATCCCTGAGGCCCATCGCGCGATCCATTCCGTGAACCGGAAACGGGGTGTGCGCGTCGAACTTCGTGTAGCCCGCCGCGCGCAGCTTCTCGGCCGCATGCAGGCATCGCCCGGGCGTCGGATATTCGGCGAGGAGGAGCGCGAGCTTTTGCGTCTTCTTGCCGGCGGCGCCGCGCTCCTCCGGCGGAAGCTTCGGCCCGTCGATCTCCTTGCGCTTCTCGCCCGTCATCGGGTCGGTCTTCGCGTCCTCGGGTGACTTCGTCTCCGTGCCCGCGCGCTCGAGCGCTTCGCGTGCGGCCTGCTCGAGGCCCTCTTTGCGCGTTTGCTTGTTCTTGGGATCGTCAGACATGTCTCATTCTCCCGGGACCGGCTCGAGATCCGGATCGTGAGCTCCACCCTCGTTCGAGTGGTATTCGTGGCCTTCCTCACCGTGCGGATCCGACGCGGGGATCACGCCCTTGACCTCGGCGATGGCGATCATCGGCAGCCACCGTAGGAACAAGAGGAACAGAGTGAAGAAGAGGCCCATCGTTCCGGCGTACGTGCCGATGTCGATGATGGTCGGGCGGAAGTAGCCCCACGAGCCGGGGATGAAGTCATGGTAGGTCGAGCCGACGATGATGACGAAGCGCTCGAACCACATGCCCACGTTCACCAAGATCGAGATGACCATGAGAGCGGCGAGGTTCGTTCGGAAGAACTTGAACCAGAAGAGCTGCGGCAACACGGCGTTGAATCCGACCATCGGGATCCAGGCCCACCAGTAGGGACCCGTGATGCGCATCCATGCCCACGCGCGCTCCCAGGTGTTTCCCGAGTAGTAGGCGATGAAGAACTCCATCGCGTACGCGTAACCGACCAGGCTCGAGGTGAGCAGCATGACCTTGCACATCAACTCGAGGTGCTGCGTGGTCACGATCGATTTGACGCCGTAGATGAGGCGCGCGACGAGCATGAGCGTCATCACGAGACCGAAGCCGGAGTAGACGGCGCCGGCGACGAAGTACGGCGGGAAGATGGTGGTGTGCCAGCCCGGAAGCACCGACGTCGCGAAGTCGAACGAAACGACCGAGTGCACGGAGAGAACGAGCGGCGTCGAGATCGCAGCCAAAATCAAGTATGCGCGCTCATAGTGCTGCCACGCGCGGTTCGAGCCGCGCCAGCCGAGCGCGAGGAAGCCATAGACCTTCTGGCGCCTCGGGTTCATCGAACGATCGCGCAACGTGGCGAGGTCGGGGATGAGGCCGACGTACCAAAAGAGGAGCGAAACCGTGAAGTAGGTGCTGACCGCGAAGATGTCCCACATGAGTGGGCTCTTGAAGTTCGGCCAGATGCTCATCTGATTCGGCACCGGGAACATGTAGTAGGCGTACCAAGCACGACCTACGTGGATGCCCGGATAGAGGCCGGCGCACATGACGGCGAAGATCGTCATGGCTTCGGAGAACCGGTTGATCGACGTGCGCCACTTCTGGCGGAAGATGAAGAGGATGGCGCTGATGAGCGTGCCGGCGTGACCGATACCGATCCACCAGACGAAGTTCGTGATGTCCCAACCCCAATAGGAGGGAGAGTTGTTACCCCATACTCCGACGCCTTCCCAAAGGAGGTAGCCGACGCACACGCCGAGCAATCCGAGAAAGCAGAGGGAGATGCCGAACGCAATCCACCAATTGCGCGGTGTCTTGTCTTCGGTGACGCGCGCGATGCGATCCGTGATGCTCTGGAAAGTTTCCCCCTCGCGCACGAGCGGGATCTCACCAATCTCTCGGATCGGCAAGTAGGGCGAGGCCATCAGACCATCTCCTTGTTCGGATTTCTGACTTTGCCGAGATACGACGTTCGCGGATGCGTGCCGAGGTCGGATAGGAGGTCGTAGCTACGGTCGCGGCGTTTCGTGTCGACGATGCGCGCGCCGGGCTCGTTGAGATCGCCGAAGACGATTGCGCCGGCCGGGCAGGCTTGCTGGCATGCGGTGACGACCGCGCCGTCTTTCAGCGGTTTGCCGCTGCGGAGCGATCCGATCTTCGCTTCTTCGATC
>JAICXU010000477.1 GCA_025934595.1 Polyangiaceae bacterium
ACGCTCATCGCGAAGCAGTTCATGAGCGAGCGGAACGCAGCGCCTTCCTTGTGCATGTCGATGAAGATCTCGCCGAGCGAGCCGTCTTCGTATTCGCCGGTGCGCAGGAAGATCTTGTGACCGCCGACGCGCGCTTCTTGCGTGAATCCCGCGCGCTTCTTCGGCAGACGAATGCGGAGACCATGCGGACGCGAGCCGATGTTGAGCGCGAGCTGCGATGCATCTTGCGGCGCCTTCGTCATCGGGATCGGCGCGGAGATGTGGTCCACCGTTTGGTGAATGGACTGCTGGGCCGCCGTCTTGTCTTCCGCCGCTTTCGCATCTTTTGCAAGACGGGCGTCGTCCTTGCTCTCTTTGCTCGACGTCGAGAGCGGCTGCGAGGCTTTGCATCCGTCGCGGTAGAGCGCGACGGCCTTGAGCCCCAAACGCCAACCTTCTTCGTAGACCTTCGCGATGTCGTCGATGCTCGCGTCGTTCGGGAGGTTGACCGTCTTCGAGATGGCGCCCGAGAGGAACGGCTGCGCGGCCGCCATCATCTTCACGTGGCTCATCGGCTCGAGGAAGCGCTCGCCGATTTTGCCGCAACGATTCGCGCAGTCGAACACGGGATAATGCTCCGTCTTCAAATGCGGTGCGCCTTCGATCGTCATGCGACCGACGATGACGTCGCTCGCTTCGTCGATTTCGCTGCGCGAGAAGCCGACGTGCTCCAAAAGGCTTTTTACTTTCTTCGCGCCATCACTGATTCGATTGAACGCTTCTTCGCCGAGGATCCACGACGCGAACGCGCTGTCGAGATCGAACACGCCCGGAAGCGCGGCTTCGACCTTCGCGAGGTCTTCGTCGGTGAAGCCTTTCAGCTTCAGCGTGCGACGATTCACGTGCGGAGCAGCGAGGAGCGTGTTCGTGCCGGAGATGTACGCGACGATCTCCTGGCATTCCGCCGCCGTGTAGCCGAGACGACGAAGCGCGGCGGGGACGGACTGATTGACGATCTTGAAGTAGCCGCCACCGGCGAGCTTCTTGAATTTGACGAGCGCGAAATCCGGCTCGATTCCCGTGGTGTCGCAATCCATCAAGAGACCGATGGTGCCGGTCGGCGCGAGCACCGTGGCTTGCGCGTTGCGGTAACCATGTTGCTCGCCGAGCTTCACGGCGAGATCCCAGTCCTCACACGCGGCGCGATAGAGCGCGCTCGTGGCGCCCGTGCGATGCGATTGATCGAGCACGCACGCGTCGCGCGAGATCTCGTAGGCCGCGTCGCGATGCATGCGCATGACGCGCAGCATGGGCTCGCGGTTTTTCGCGTAACCGACGAACGGCGACTTCGCCTTCGCCATCTCCGCGCTCGTCTTGAACGCGTGACCGCACATGATCGCGGTGAGCGCGCCGGCGATCGCACGACCCTGCTCGCTGTCGTAGGGAATGCCGAGCTGCATCAGCATCGAGCCGAGGTTCGCGTAGCCGAGACCGAGCGGACGATAATCGTGGCTATTTTTCGCGATATTGCGCGTCGGATACGACGACAAATCGACGAGGATCTCCTGCGCGATGAAGAACATGCGGCACGCGTGCCGATAGCCTTCGATGTCGAAGAGCTGATCGCCGTCGGCTTCGAGGTCGAGGAATTTGGTGAGATTGACCGACGCGAGATTGCACGCCGAGTCGTCGAGGAACATGTACTCCGAGCACGGATTCGACGCGTTGATGCGCGCGGTGTTCGGGCACGTGTGCCACTTGTTGATGGTGGTGTCGTATTGGACGCCGGGATCGGCGCACGACCACGCCGCGTTCGCGACTTGGTACCAGAGATCTTTCGCGTCGAGCGTCTCGCAGACCTCGCCGGTCATGCGCATGATCGTCTGCCATTTGCCGCCCGCGAGCGCTGCCTTCATGAAGTCGTCGGTGACGCGCACCGAGTTGTTCGAGTTCTGGCCGCTGATGGTGTGGTAGGCCTCGCCGTTGAAGTCGGAGGAAAATCCGGCCGCGATGAGCGCGTGCGCTTTCTTCTCTTCGCGCTGCTTCCAGTTGATGAAGTCGACGATCTCGGGGTGGTCCATGTCGAGACAGACCATCTTCGCGGCGCGTCGCGTGGTGCCGCCCGATTTCGTGGCGCCGGCCGCGCGATCGAACACCTCGAGAAAGCTCATGAGACCGCTCGACGTTCCGCCGCCGGAGAGCTTCTCTTGCTTGCCGCGGATGACCGAGAAGTTCGTGCCCGTGCCGCTTCCATATTTGAAGAGACGCGCTTCCGACTTCACGAGCTCGTAGATGCCCATCAAGTCGTCGGACGCTTGCTGAATGAAGCATGCCGAGCACTGCGGACGACCGTACGCGTTCGCCGTCTCCACGATGTTCGCGACGTCGGTCTCGTGGCTCGTGGTCTCCGCTTTCGACGAGTCCCACGCCCAGTTTCCGCCCGAGCCTTCGATTCCATATTCATGGAAGAGGCCGCAGTTGAACCACACCGGCGAATTGAACGCGCCGTACTGATTCACGAGCAAGAAGGAGAGCTCGGACTCGAACGTATCGGCGTCGGCGCTCGTCGCGAAGTAGCCGCCGAACTCTTCACCGGCTTTGCGGATCGTGTGCGCGATGCGATGCACGACCTGACGCACGGACGTCTCGCCGAGCCCCTTGTCGCCCGTTTTTTCGCTACGGAGACCGGCCTTGCGGAAATATTTCGAGATGACGATGTCGGTCGCGAGCTGGCTCCACGTCGCAGGAATTTCCGCGCCGTCCATTTTGAAGACGACCGAGCCGTCGGGATTCGTGATGGCGCTGCCGCGGCGTTCGTAGACGACGGCATCGAGAGGGTTCGTGCCTGCTGCCGTATAACGACGGCCGAGCGCAACGCCCGTGCCCGGAGCCACGCGCGCGCGAGCTGTCGTCGTTCCCTGGTTCACGGACGGGTTCACGGACGGGTTCACGGACGGATCCGTCGTTTGGCGTTCTTCGCGTTTCTTCGTCTTCGATTTGAGCTTCGAGCTCTCTGTCGATTTCGACATGGCCTGACTCGCCCTGGAATCTTGGCGACCTGACTTCTCCCCCAACTTACGCACTCCGAACTCCGATGCCTGCGACATTGCACCCTCCATCTTTCTCGCGCTTGGAACTGGAACGACTCGACCGTGAGCTTTGGACAAAGACTAGACGCCCGTGCAGGGCCGCAACCGTCACCAGCGGTTGACCCAGCGCGTCATCCCTGTCAGTGCGTTCAGAAGAGGCGCGGCAATGTTCAGTATAAAATCACTAGCGCGCATCCCGGACTCGCGTCCTGACAGGGACGCCGGCGCGGACGTACGCTCACCTTCGAACATCAGCGCGGAAGGGAGTCATAACCCCAACCTGTGGTACTTGGCAACGAAATCGACACGATTTATTGTACCTACAAGGTAGTCACAGGTCACCCCCAGATCCTCCCCATTTGGCCTAGGGTGGGTCAAAAAACCGTTTCCGATGGAACTCCAAAGAGATGAGTGGGCGTCCAGCGCTGAACACAGGACGCCCCCAAGTCAAGCGCAGGTTGTTCAGGTGTGCTCCACAGGTTTTCGGCAGCCTGGAGGCACCTAGATAGTTGACTGTGTCAACTAATCGATCGACGGTTCGCGGATGCGAAGCGACGTCGAGCGCATGCGCCGTTTCAATCGTTTCTACACCCGGCTCGTCGGCGTGCTCGACGAAGGGCATCTCGAGAGCCCCTTCTCGCTCGCCGAAGCGCGCATCCTTTATGAGCTCGCACATCGCACGCGCCCTACGTCATCCGACATCGCGGGCGATCTCGCGATCGACGCTGGCTATATGAGCCGCATGGTGAAGAAGCTCGAACGAAGAAAAATCGTGCGACGCGCGGCCTCGCCAGCGGACGCGCGCCAGAATCTTCTTCATCTCACCGTCCCGGGTCGCGCGTCGTTCGAGAAGCTGAATGCGCGTGCGTACCAGGCAGTGGCCGACCTTCTCGGCAAGCTCGACGAGCACACGCG
>JAICXU010000500.1 GCA_025934595.1 Polyangiaceae bacterium
ATCCGCGGGGATGATGCGCGTGCCTTGATGAATGAGCTGATAAAACGCGTGCTGCCCGTTCGTGCCGGGCTCTCCCCACACGATGGGGCCAGTCGAATAATCGGTGATCGCGTGGCCCGCGCGGTCGACGCGCTTGCCGTTCGACTCCATGTCACCCTGCTGAAAATACGCGGGGAAGCGATGCATGTACTGGTCGTACGGGAGAATCGCGTGCGTCTCGGCGCCGAAAAAATTCGAGTACCACACACCGAGCAGGCCCAAGATCATCGGAATATTTTTTTCCGGTGGCGCCGATTGGAAGTGCTCGTCCATCTCGAACGCGCCCGTGAGCAGCTCCTCGAAGTTGTCCATGCCGATCACACACGCGATCGAGAGACCGATGGAGGACCAGAGCGAGTACCGCCCGCCGACCCAATCCCAGAACGGGAACATGTTCTGGGTGTCGATGCCGAACTTCGACACTTCCTTTTCCGCCGTCGAGACGGCGACGAAATGTTTCGCGACCGCCGACGGATCCTTCAGCGCGTCGAGCGTCCACTTTCGTGCCGAGCGCGCGTTCATCAGCGTCTCCTGCGTCGTGAAGGTCTTCGAGGCGACGATGAAGAGCGTCGTCTCCGGATTCAGATTTTTCGTCGTCTCATAGATGTGCGTGCCGTCGACGTTCGACACGAAGTGCACGAAGAGGCCTTTTTTCCAGTACGGTTTGAGCGCCTCGGTCACCATCACCGGCCCGAGATCGGATCCACCGATGCCGATGTTCACGACGTCCGTGATGGCTTTGCCGGTGTGGCCCTTCCACTCGCCGGAGCGAAGTCGATCCGTGAAGCCGCGCATCTTCGCGAGCACGGCGTTCACTTCCGGCATCACGTCTTTGCCGTCGACCGTGATGGGTCGGTTCTTGCGATTGCGTAGCGCGATGTGAAGGACGGCGCGGTCTTCGGTGCCGTTGATCTTTTGTCCCGAGAACATTTTGTCGCGCCACGCGGGGACCTCGGCCTGAGCGGCGAGCGCGAAGAGGAGCTTCAGCGTCTCTTCGGTCACACGGTGCTTCGAATAATCGACGAAGAGGTCGCCGAGCTCCGCGCTGAATTTCTCGAACCGCTTCGGATCTTTCGCGAAGAGCGCGCGCATGTGCACGTTTTTGGTTTCTTCGTGATGACGCGCGAGCGCCTTCCAGGCGGGCGATTCAGTGAGTCGGCTCATACGATCCTCCGTTCGGGCCCGATGCTACACTCGTCCGATGCGAAGGACGCTCCTCTTTGCGGGATCGCTCGCGGCGCTCGTTTTTACGGCCCATCATGCGCATGCGGATCAGACGCTCACGTTCGACGGCAACGTCCCGACGGACGGCCCCGATCACTTTTTCATCCCGTTCACCGTGCCGGACGGCACGCAAGAAATCGAAGTGCTCCACGACGATCAATCCGCCGACAACATTCTCGACTTCGGATTGAACGATCCGAACGGATATCGAGGATGGGGGGGCGGAACGAGCGAAGATGCGATCGTCGGCGTGAACGCCGCGTCGCGCGCGTACGTTCCGGGACCGATGCCGGCCGGCACGTGGAACGTCGTCGTCGGCAAAGCGAAGATCATCGCGTCGCCGGCCACGTATCACGTCGTCGTCACGCTCCGCACGACGCCCACGCTCGCTCCGCAGACCGATCGCAAGCCCTACATCGCGTCGGCGCCGCTCGAGACCGACAAAAAATATTACGCGTGCGATTTTCACGTGCACGATCGCGAGAGCACCGATGCCACGCCGTCGCTCGAGGACAACGTCAAGTACGCAGAGTCCGTGGGCCTCGATGCGATGGAAGCGAGCGATCACAACACGATCACGCAAATGGATTACATGGTCGATTTGCAGGCAAAACATCCGCATTTGCTCATCATCCCGGGCATCGAGTGGACCACCTATCACGGTCACGGAAATGCGATCGGCGCGACGCAATGGGTCGATCACAAGGTAGGGCAGCCGAATGTCACGGTGACCGGCGCCGTCGACGCCATCCACGCGCAAGGCGCGCTCTTCGCCATCAATCATCCTGCGCTCGACATCGGCACGCTCTGCATCGGATGCGCGTGGTCGTATGTCACCGACATGGGCTTCGGCACCCTGCCTGCGAACGCGGTCGACGCCTTCGAGATCGAGAGCGGCGGATATCGCCAAGCGGGATTCTTGTTCACGCACCCTGCCCTGCAGCTCTGGGATCAACTGCTCGACACGGGCGCGCACATCACGGCCATCGGCGGTAGCGACGATCATTCGGGCGGCAACGACTCGGGACAATTCCAGAGCGCGATCGGAAATCCGACGACCTATGTCATGGCCGACAACTTGAGCGTCGCCGCCATCATGGACGGCATCAAGAACGGTCGCACGGTCGTGAAGATGCAAGACATCCACGATCCGATGATCGAATTTTCCTCGGAGGTCGCCCCCGTCGGCGACACCGTGTCCGCGCGCAGCACGATTTTTCAAGCGAAGATCACGGGCGGCAACCAAGACGGCGTCACCGTGCATTTCGTCCACAATGGCCAAGAGCTCTCCGACGACGTCCCCGTCACGTCCGACCCGTTCACGATCTCGGTGAACGCAGCCGCTCCGCAAACCGGTGAAGATCGCTGGCGCGTCGAGCTCCTCGTCGACGAGCACCCGCGCACCGTCACGAGCCACATCTTCCTCAAGTACGATCCCAATGGCCCCGACCCGGCCGCTTCGAAAAATCTCGTCGCGGGCGGCGGCTGCGAAATCAGCCAAAAACAAGCCGATTCGTCGTTGATGTGGCTCATCGCATTCGGCAGCGCGGGCCTCCTCGCTGCCCGCCGCCGTCGCCGAGCCTAGGCGAACCGCCAAGGCGCCAAGAACACCAAGGAAAAGATCTGGATCTTGAAAATCTTGGCGACCTCTGCGGCTTGGCGGTTTCCTACTGCGGCTTCGTCTCCCACAGCGCGACGTTGCGATCGTTCACGGTGCCGGCCTTGGGCCCCGTGACCCACGCGGCGTCGAAATCGATCATGCCGAGGATCTTCGCTTGCTTCGCGACCGGATCGCCGTCGGTCGACCAATCGCCTGCGATCGATCGGATCGAGATCATGCCGTTGTCCTCGTCCCAGATTTCCATCACACGAAACTGGTGCGGAAAATCGGCGATGGCGGACGTCTGCACTTCCCAGTACCCCGCCGTTCCCGGCGTTCCGATGAAGTTGATCTGATGTTGATGCGTATGGCCCGCGAAGTGCGCGATGACCTGCGGATTCGCGATGAGGAGCGCCCGCCAGTCCGCGGTCGAGACCGCGTCGTCTTGCTTCGTTCCGCCTTCGCCCGTGCCGTCGCCGAAGTTCCCGCTCGGATGATGCGATGCAATGATGACGAGCTTGCCGTCGGTCTTTGCACGCGCGAGCTCCGGCTTCACGAAATTGTCGACGTCGCTCTGATGAAGCACGCCTTCGGAGCCGCCCGTCTCCGCCGACACGTCGATGACCATCAAGCGAATCGGTGAATTCGGAAAATCCGCCGTGTAGAACGCCTTGCCGGTTTGCTTCGCGTAGTCGCCGAGACCATGGCCCGGCGGCCCCGCCTTGTCGTTCGCCGCGATCACCTTGTCGATCATGTCATGCCGCGACATGAGCACGCGCTTCGGATCCGGGATGACGTCGTCTTCCGTGATCGGCGCGCCGGGCAGACGATAATTGCGCGTGCCGCCGCTCGCGGCCGTGCCCGTCGCCTCCGTCGAATGGAATGCATCGGCAGGGAAATTTCCCTGTACCAGCACGTCGTGATTTCCGGTGACCCAGTACCACGGCACGTCGAGCCCGTTCGGAACGAAGGGATCCTTGCCGTCGTTGTTCGGCCCCGGCACCGGATCGTCGG
>JAICXU010000538.1 GCA_025934595.1 Polyangiaceae bacterium
GACGAAGGCGGATTCGCGCCGCGTCTCGCATCGAACGAAGAAGCGCTGCAAGTGATCGTCGAGGCGATCCAAGCCGCGGGCTACACGCCCGGCAAAGAAGTGAGCCTCGCGCTCGATCCCGCCGCCAGCGAATTCTTCGACAAAAAAAGCCAAACCTACACGTTCGACAAAAAGAAAATTTCGATCGACGAGCTCGTCGGCATCTACGAAAAGCTCACGAGCAAGTATCCGATCGTCTCGATCGAGGACGGCCTCGCCGAAGACGATTGGGACGGCTGGAAGAAGCTCACCGACAAAATCGGTCATCGCGTGCAGCTCGTCGGCGACGATCTCTTCGTGACGAACGTCACGCGTCTCGAGCGCGGCATTCAAGCCAAGATCGCGAACGCCATCCTCATCAAGCTGAATCAGATCGGAACGCTCACCGAGACGCTCGACACGATCCATCTCGCGGACAAAAGCGGCTATCGCTCCGTCATCTCGCATCGGTCCGGCGAGACCGAAGACACGTTCATCGCGGACCTCGCCGTCGCCACGAACGCGGGCCAAATCAAGACGGGAAGCCTCTGTCGCTCCGACCGAGTTGCAAAATACAATCAATTGCTGCGCATCGAGTTCGAGCTGGGGAGCGGAGCCGTTTACGGCAAAGCGGCAAGATGAGCGGCGCGGTCTACCGCGGAGCCAAGAAGACATAGACAGTCGACGTTCGATTGGCGAGCATGTGACTGAATGCTCACCGTCGAACAGCTCGTGCAAAACCTCGCGCGAGCGGAGGTGACCGAGATCGCGTTCTCGTCGGGCCGTCTGCCGTGCGTGAAAATCGGTGGCGCCTACACGCCCGTCGACGACACGGCGCGATCGGCGGACGCGATTGTGAAGATCTTGATGAAGCTCGGCGGCTCGCGCTACCTCGAGGATCTCGGGGAAAAAGCCGTGCAGTGGACGACGCGCGTCGAGGGCGTCGGCACCATCGTCGTCTCGGCCGTCGATCGCAGCGGCAACGTGCAGGCGCGCATGATGCTCGTGAAGCGCGATACTTCGGAGCCGCGCATGGCCGCCGCGCGCAAAGCGCCGCCGCCTCCTCCGCGGGCATCGTTCGGCGAGCTCGAGCTCGAGAGCGACATTCGTCCGACCCCGATGCTCGGGAAGCGCGAGATGCCGCCGCCTCCGCGCGACGAGCTCTCGCCGCCGACGCCGATCGTTCCTTACGATCTCGAGTCGTCGCCGAACGCGACCGCGGCGCCGAAGACGCAAGCGAACGAAGAAGCCGGATTCGATCGCCTCGTCGCGATGGCGCGCGCGGAAGGTGCGAGTGATTTGCACGTCGTGTCCGAGCGTCCGCCGCTCATGCGCATCGGCGGCGAGCTCGCTCCTCGCGGAAACGTGCTCGACGCGCGCGCGGTGGAGCGCATGGTGGGCGCCGTCGTTCCGGATCGCTTGCGCGCCGATCTCGAGACGCACGGCAGCGTGGATTTTGCGCATGCCGGTGACGACTCGGGACGCTCGTCAGGTACGCGCGCGAGCGGACGATTGCGCATCAACGTGACGCGGCAGCGCACGGGCTACAAGCTCTCGATTCGTCTCGTCCCGCGCGACGTGCCGACGCTCGCGTCGCTCGGCTTGCCGTCGGCGATCGCGGACGCGACGAAACATCATCAGGGTCTCATCGTCGTCACGGGTCCCACCGGTCACGGAAAGACCAGCACGCTCGCCGCGATCGTCGACATCTTGAATCGGGGGACCACGCATCACATCATCACGGTCGAGGATCCGATCGAGTACGTGCATCCGCGCGCGCGCGCGATGATGAGCCAGCGTGAGGTCGGCACGCACACGAAGTCGTTCGCGAATGCCCTGAAAGCGTCTCTTCGTGAAGATCCCGACATCATCGTCGTCGGAGAGCTGCGCGACACCGAGACCGTGCAGATGGCCCTCTCCGCGAGTGAAACAGGGCATTTGGTGCTCGGCACCATGAATACGCCGAGCGCAGCGAAGACGATCGATCGGCTCATCGATCTCTTTCCGCCCGCCGATCAAGGGCAGGTGCGAATGACGCTCGCCGTCGGTCTTCGTCTCATCGTGAGCCAGCGCTTGATCCCGACGACCGACGGCAAAGTCGTCGTCGCCGCCGAGCTCTTGCCCGGATCGATCGCGCTCGGCACGCTCATTCGCGACAACAAGACGTTCCAGATCCCGAGCCTGCAGCAACGCGGAAAAGCGTTCGGCATCATTCGCCTCGAAGACTCGCTCGTCGATCTCGTGAAAGCCGGCCGCATCACCGCGGACGCGGCACGTGCCGAGTCGCCCGAATACGACAAGGCCGCGCGCACGATCGGAGGCGTGCCGTGAAAATCAATCGCCTCTTCGACGATCTCCTCGCGCGAAAGGGGAGCGACTTGCATCTCGGCGTCGGCTATCCGCCCCTCGTGCGCGAGCGCGGCGAGCTCGTCCCCATTCGCGAGACGCCGCTCGAGAACGCGGAGCTCGAGGACTTGCTCTTCGAGATCGCGACGCCTTCGCAGCGGAAGCAAATCACAGAAGAGCTCGATCTCGATTTTGCATATTCCTACGAGAACAAGGCTCGATTTCGCGCCAACTATTTCTACAAATCATCCGGCATCGGCGCCGTCTTTCGAACCATCCCCGTCAAAGTGCTCTCGCTGGCCGAGCTCGGGACGCCCGACATCGTGATGAAGCTCGCCGAGCGTCGCTCGGGTCTCGTGCTCGTCACGGGTCCGACGGGCTCCGGCAAATCGACGACGCTCGCCGCGATGATCGATCACATCAATTCCACGCGCGCCTGTCACATCCTCACGATCGAAGATCCCGTCGAGTTCGTGCACCAGCCAAAAAAAGCGCAGGTCACCCATCGCGAGGTCGGCATTCATGCGTCGAGCTTCGCGCACGCGATTCGAAGCGCGGGCCGCGAAGATCCGCAGGTCATCTTGATCGGCGAGCTTCGCAACAACGAAACGATGAAGCTCGCTCTGCAGCTCGCGAGCTTCGGCATCTTGATCTTCGCCACGGTGCACACGAACAGCGCGCCCGCCACGATCGAGCGCATCATCAATTCGTTCCCGTCGGAAGAGCAGCCGCAAGTGCGCGCGCTCTTGGCGGAGAGCATGATCGGCATCGTCGCGCAGCAGCTCCTCAAGACCGCGGACGGCAAGGGGCGCGTCGCCGCGCTCGAGATTTTGCTCGGGACGAGCGGCGTGGCCTCGATGATCCGAGAAAGCAAGACGTTTCAGCTCCCAAGCGTCATGCAAGGCGGTCGCGCGCTCGGCATGCAAACGCTGGACATGGCGCTCGAGAAGCTCGTGAAAGACAAAGTCGTGGCGCTGGATGCCGCGCTCGAACGAGCCAGTGACAAGGAATCGTTCGCAAAAATCTTCGGTGCGAAGCTCGAGCCCAAACTGTGAGCGGCGGGCGCGCTCGGGGGATATAGAAAAACCCCAAATAGGTCCCGTTTCGGGTTAAACACCGGGGCCCTCATGAGATCCGTTCTCTTCTTTTCGCTCGCGCTCGCGAGCGCATCGCTGGCCGTGAACGCTTCCGCGCAAGATACGCCGAGCGAGCCCACCGGTGCTCCGCCCGCCGACGCGAAAGCGCTCGTCGAAGCACCGACGACATCGGCAGATGCCGTACCGAAGATCGAAGATCCGAAGAACACGACTACGGCGACGGTGTCCGCCGGCGGTCAATGGGCGACGGGCAACTCGCAGCTC
>JAICXU010000481.1 GCA_025934595.1 Polyangiaceae bacterium
CGACCTCACGAAATCTTCCGGCGACAAAAAGTAAATGGCGATCGAGCTCGAGATCGTGACGCCGAGAGGGCGCGCGTTGAAAGAGACGGTCGACGAGGTGCGCGCGCCTTCGGTGAACGGCGAGTTCGGTGTGCTGCCGGGACACTTGCCGCTCCTCGCTGCGCTCCGCACCGGCATCGTCACGTATCGAAGCGGCACGAGCGAGCATCGCGTCGCGGTCGGAACCGGATTCGCCGAGGTCGGTCCCGTCAAAGACGACAAAGGCGCGGAGACGGGCGAAACGAAGGTGCTCGTCTTGACCGACGAGTACACCGATCGCGAGGGCATCGATCCCGTCCTCGTCCGCAAGGAGCTCGCCGAGGTGCAAGACGAAATCGGAAAGCTCGCGCAACAAGACGCGACGCAAGAAGGCGCCGCCGCCGAGAAGACAAAGACGCTGATCACGCGCGAAAACTGGCTCGCCGCCGAGCTCGAGCTCTACGGCGATCCACCTCCGGCCGTCATGCGTCCGTACGAGCAGTTCGGTCCGTCGCCCACCGACGAAACGGTCGGGTCCGAAGACGAAGCGTCGCAAGGAAACTAGAAGGCGCCGCTCGAAGATGATGCAAAGGTGGGCTTCGATCGTGCTTGGCGCGGGCGTCCTCGTTCTCGCCGTGATGCTCGCGTTCTTCGCGTCGCCGAAGCACAAGACCGACGCGCCGGCTCCCGTCGCGAGCGCCGACACGACGAATGCGGTCACGCTTCCCATATCGCTCGACGGCGGGCTCGATCTCGACACGCCCATTCACACCGAGGTCGTGCAAGGCACCGGCCCCGGATTCAAAATGTTGAATGGAAGCGACGTTCCCGCGTTGCCGGAGAGCGCGCCGCGCAAAGTGGAGTTCGGCGTGATCCTCGTGCGCTACCAAGGCGCGGAGCTCGCGCCGAAAGACGCACGAACGAAAGCCGACGCGCTCGCGCTCGCGCAAAAATTGGCGACCGACGCAAAAACGGATTTCAAGGGCGCGGTCGAGCGCGGTGACAACGGATCGTCGGCCGACATCGGATCGATCGAGCGCGGAATTTTGGAGCCTGCGCCCGAATACGTTTTGTTTTCGTTGCCCGTCGGCGGCGTCAGCGACGTCGTCGACACGCCGCGCGGATTTTGGATCGTGCGGCGAATCGATTAGACGCTCGGCAGGGTTGGCGCGCTCGGCGCGTGCGTCATTTGATGCCCATATGGAGCGGATCGCCCGGAGGCGGCGCGCTCGTCGTCGCTGCGCTGGGCGCGTGCGTGGTGTGCGTCGAGACCGGCACCGTCTTCACTTTCGCGCTCGCGACCGGAGCAGCCGACGTGGGCGCCGGATCGGCCGCGATCGCGGGAAGGCTGGGAATTGCGGGTAATGAGCTCGTGTCAGGCAGGTGCGGCAACGTCATCGAAGCCGCGGGCGGTGGTGCCGGCAGAGTGGCGATTGTGTTCGACGGAATTTGCGGCGTCGCCATCTTCGGTGGGGCGCTCGACCCGTGCATGAACGCGAAGACGCCGACGAGCGCAAGAACGACGACTCCAGCCGCCACGAAAATCCACGACGGCGTTCCCTTCTTGGGAATCGCGGCTTGGGTCGCTCCCCAGCCCGTCGTGTTCGATTGGCCACCGTTCGATTTCGCGACGGCGGGCTGCTCGGTCGTGGGTGCGCTCGGCGGGGCGGCCACCATCGGCGGCGGCGGATCGGTCGAGTTCAGCACACGCGAGATGCGCTCGACCGAGCGCGCGGAATCTTGCGCGAATGGCGCGAGCGCTCTTGCGAGATGCGCGATGGACAGGTAGCGATCGGCAGGGCTTTTTGCGGTGCATTTCGCGATCACGACGTCCACGTCGCTCGGAATCTCGGGACGCCTTTCCCGGACGCTCGGCGTCGGCGCTTGCAAAATCTTCGCGACGATCTCCGGCATCTGCTCGCCCAGAAATGGCGGCGACCCCGTGAGCGCCTCGAACATCACGATGCCGAGCGACCACACGTCGGATCTATGATCGACGTGCTTGCTCGACATCAGCTGCTCGGGCGACATGTAATGAGGCGAGCCCATGATCGCTTGCGTGTTCGTCGTTCCCGCCGTTCCCACGGGTGCCTTCGAAATCCCGAAATCGAGGACCTTCACGCTCGTCGATTTGTCGGCGCGTTGTGCGAGGAACAAATTCGCTGGCTTCAAATCGCGATGCACGATCCCCGCGGCGTGCGCTTCTGCGAGGGCTTCGCACGCTTGTAAAACATAACGCGCCATTTCCTCGACGCTGAGCCCGCCGTGCTCGGCGATGCGCGCGGCGAGATCGCGGCCGTCGAGGTACTCCATGACCATGAACGGCGCGCCCGAGTCGAGGACGCCGACGTCGATCACGCGCGCGACGTGCTCGCTCTCGATCTTGCTCGCGGCACGCGCCTCGCGCGAAAAGCGAGAGACGACATCGGGATTCGCGAGCGCCGCGGGCAAGAGAAACTTGATGGCTACCTTGCGATCGAGCTGCACGTGCGTCGCCGCGACGACGACGCCCATGCCGCCAGCGCCGAGCACGCGCTCTACGTGATACTTCCCCGCGACGACGTCGCCGACGGCTACGGGCGCATTTTCCCCCGACATCGTCTCCTACGATACCAGAATCCGCGAAGCCCTTGCCGGATGGCGGAGAGACGGCGATGATCGCGAAAATGGGCGGGGCACATACTAGACGCGCGTCAGGTCCGCGCGCTCGATGGGCACGACGAGGCCGTGGCATCGCGACCGTCCTCGCGTTGATGCTCGCGTCCCCTCTCGCGCGCGCAAAGCCTCCGAAGCCTCCGGCGACGCCCGCCGCACCGAAGCCGCTCTCCGACACGCTGACCGGCGAAGCAAAAGCGGATTACGAAGCCGGCAAGCTCCTGTTCGGCGACGGCGATTACGCGGGCGCCGAGATCAAGCTGCAGAGCGCTTACGACAAATCGCAAGACGCGCGTTTGCTCTGGAACGTGGCGGCTTGTGAGAAGCAGCAGCGGCATTATGCGAAGACGATCGCGCTCGTGCGTCGCTACCTCGACACGGGCGGCACGCTGCTCACCGATCAGGATCGCGCCGAAGCGAAAGCGCTGCTCGATGCGATCGAATCGTTCACCGTGAAGCTCACGATCGTCACCGAGCCCGGCGCAGAGATTTCGATCGACGACGAGGTCATCGGGACCGCTCCGCTCGCGCAACCGGTCGTCGTCGACCTCGGAAATCGCAAAATCACAGTAAAAAAAGCCGGGTTCAAAGATTCCGTGAAAGACGTTCCGGTCGGAGGAAGCGCCGAAGCGAAGATCGAGGTGAAGCTCGAGGCCGAGGTGCATCTCGGTCACCTCGTCGTGACGTCGCAAAAGGACGCCGCGATTTCGATCGACGGCGCGCCAGTCGGAACGGGCCGGTTCGAAGGAGACTTGAAGAGCGGCGGTCACACGCTGCGCGTCGAAGCCAAAGACATGGTGCCGTATCAGAGCGAGGTCGTGCTCGCTGACGACGAGAAGCGAAGCATCGACGTCCCCCTCCAGCACGTCTACATCCCGCCGCCGCAAAAACCGATCGAGCCGCCCGGGCCGAACCTCGAGCTCGGTCTCTCGCTCGGACCCGGCGTGAAAATGCACGGCGACAAGCCGTGGATGATGATCGAGCGCGTCGACGTCGGATATCGCGCGGGGTGGCCCACAGACCTCGCGTTCTTCCTCGAGGCCGCTGAAATCAATGCGTCCGGCACGTGCGGAACGAATTTGCATGGAGCCACGGCGAGCTCGCCGACGGATCTCTCGACGCGTTATTCCTTCGACAGTTGTCAGCACGCGCGAGCTGGATTCTGGTTCGGTTTTCATCTGTTGCCTGCGCACGTCGTCGATCCGTGGCTCGGCGTCGAGCCTGCGTTTCGTCTCACGAAATACAGCTATCGATCCTTCGACGCATTTGCGTCACCACCACTCGGCAGCGCGACG
>JAICXU010000361.1 GCA_025934595.1 Polyangiaceae bacterium
CCGTCGCGGGCGCGCTCACCGCGAATCTCAAGGACTCGAACGGCACCGCGATGTTCAAGCCACCGTTCCAGATCGGAATGGCGCCGGCCCCGCAGCTCACGTCATCGATGCTCGCCGGCACGCAAGCTCAATACGTGCCCGTCGGGGGTCAGATGCTGACCGCATTCGGTCAATTTTGACATTCCATTCTCTGTCCGAATCGACAGATGATTGCTCGCTCACGTACCTAGCTGTCGAAATCGACAGCTAAGGCCTACTTCATCGGCGGCGTCGACGTGTTGGGCGTGGCTGGCGGAGCGGACGTGTCGGCAGGTGCGGTCGATGACGAAGTCGACGGCGCGACGTCGCCGGTCGTCTGATCGTCCGGCGTGAGCGGCGGCTTGTCGTTGCCTCCGCAAGCGAGGGCGGAACCGACGATGGCGAGCGATGCGATCAAAATCCCCAGAGTGCGAAGCATTGTCCCTAATCAAATCACAAGGCGGACGTTAAAAAAAGAAGGGCCCCCTTGCGGAGGCCCATCCTTTCGACGAGAGGTGGCGCTTCGTGTTCTTACGAACGTTCTCGGCGCCAGCCGCTCCTCACTTCGTCGTCGGAGCAGCCGGAGCAGCCGACGTGTCGGTCGGAGCAGCCGGCGTCGACGGGGTCGACGGCATCGCCGAGGTGTCCGTCGGAGCTGCGCCGCCGGTGGTGCTGGTCGGATCCGCCGCCGGCTTGTCGCCACCGCACGCAACCGAGCCCATCACGCACGCCATCGAAACCAAGAGAGCAATCTTCTTCATGTCGTCCTCCATCGTAATAAAAGGAATCAGGCGTGAAGAAAGTCACGCCGTCCACACCGCGTCGGGCTGCAGACGGCAAGGTGCACGAGTTTGGGGCCAGCCGTCAACGATTTTTGCCGCATTTAAGGCTCTTTCAGCACCCCCCGACCTCGATTTCCGCGCCCCGTCTAATGCCAGAAGCCCGAAAAAATCCCATAAGCAACGTGTTATCGTGTCTGAACGCGCGTCCGATTGGCGCGCTGAATAGGTGAGCCCTAGCGCCTCATGCCTACGCTGAAATGGTTCCCGGCCTCCGGCCCGCCGCGCGCCTTTCCACTTTACAAACCGGTCAGCACCATCGGACGCGCGCTCGGGAACGACGTCGCCATCACCTCGAGCGCCATGGCCGAGACGCACGCCCAAGTGCTGTTCGACGGCCGCGACTTCAACTTGGAAGAGGTCGACAAGGCAGGCGAGATCCTCATCAACGGCAAGAAGAAGCGCCGCGCGCGCCTCGTTCACGGCGACCGGCTCACGCTCGGCGACGCCGAGATCGCGTTCAGCATCTTCGACGAGCCTCCGCGCGAAGCCGCGAATCGGAGAGACAACGATCACGGTCCCGAGTCGCAAGCGGCAGCGTCGATCGCGGGTCTTCGCAAGCTCTACGAGTTTTCCGAGAAGCTGATGACGCACAAGAAGCTCGAGGAGCTTCTCGAAGCGATGCTCGATCTCTTGCTCGAGGTCACCGGCGGCGAAAAGGGATTGATCCTTTTGATGGACGAAAGCGGCGACGGCGGAGGACCGAAGCCCGTCGTTCGCGCGAGCCGACACGTAAAGAAGGAAGCCATCACCGACACGGCCGGCGTCATCTCGGACAGCATCGTGCGGAAGGTCTTGGAGTCGGGACGTCCCATCATCGTGAGCGACGCGCTGAGTGACGCGCAGTTCGGATCGAGCGAGAGCGTGCTCGCGCTTCGTCTCTCGTCGGTGATGTGCGCGCCGCTCATGTCGCAAGGGCACGTCACGGGCGCGATGTACGTCGGAAACGATCGCGTCAAATCCTTGTTCGAGCGCAGCCAGCTCGACGTTTTGTCGATTTTTTGCGGGCAAGCGTCGCTCATTCTCGAGAACGCGATGCTCGTGAACGCGCTCCGCGCCGACAAAGAAAAATTGTCCGCCGAGCTGAAAGACAAACACTTCGGCGAGATCATCGGCGCGTGCCCGTCGATGATGGAGGTGTTCCGCAAGCTGCAGAAGGTGGCGACGACCGACATCAGCGTGCTCATCACCGGCGAAACCGGAACCGGCAAAGAGCTCATCGCGCACGAGGTCCACCGAAGGTCGAACCGCATCAATCAGCCCTTCGTCGTCATCAACTGCGGAGCCATTCCCGAGAACTTGATCGAGAGCGAGCTCTTCGGACACGTCAAAGGCGCATTCACGGGCGCCGTCGCCTCACGTCCCGGAAAATTCCAAGTCGCTGACAAGGGCACTTTGTTTCTCGACGAGATCGGCGAGCTGCCGCTCAATCTCCAAGTGAAGCTACTGCGTGCACTGCAAGAGCGCGTCGTATTCCGCGTCGGCGATTCGAAGCCGGAGAAGGTCGACATTCGCGTCATCGCGGCGACGAACCGCGTGCTCGAGGACGAGATCCGCGGCGGACGTTTCCGCGAGGACCTCTACTATCGATTGAACGTCGTCAATTTGTGGCTGCCGCCTCTTCGCGAGCGCGGCGACGACGTGCTCATCATCGCCAAAGCGCTCCTCTCGAAATATGCGGACGAGCTCGGCTCCCAAGTGCAAGGCTTCTCGCCGCAGGCGCTCACCGCGATCAAGAAACATCCGTGGCCGGGAAATATTCGCCAGCTCGAGAATCGAATTCGTAAAGCGCTCGTCTTGTGCGACAAGGCGCTGCTCTCCGCCGAAGATTTGGATCTCGGCGCGAACGCGGAAAACCCTATTTTGCCGCTGGAAAAGGCAAAAGAAGAATTCCAGCGCAAGTACGTGCTCGAGGTGCTCGAGCGCAACAACGGCAACCGCACGCAAACGGCGCGCGACCTCGGCGTCGACCCGCGCACCATTTTTCGTTACCTCGAGCGCGAAGCGAATCCACCTCCCGCAGGTGGTGGCGAACCGAAGAACTAGCACCGACTCAGGACGCGCAAGCCTGCGCGCTTTCCGAGCGTCTCTCGCGCGGCGCTGTCATATTTGAGCGGTGCAAAGCTCGGTGTCCGAAAAGCCGATCGCCCGGAATCGGCGACGCCTGTCGTTTTCGTTCTTCGGATCGATCGCGACGCACGCGGGCATCGTGCTGTTTCTTTTTCTCTTGCTGCATCATCGCACGAAGACGGCGCGCGCCGGCGGCGGCGAAGACGGCGTGAATGGATCGGGCGACACCGCCATCGACGTTTCGCTCGCAGCGCCCGAGCCGGCATCGACAGCGGCGAGCGCGGACCCATCGCCCGCGCCGGAAGAAAAAAGCGACGACAAGACCGCAGAGGCGCCCGTCACCATGCCGGCTCCGCGATCGACATCGGCCCGCGAATCCAAGAAGCTTCCGCCGCTCCCCGCGAACGGCGCCGACGAAACGACGAACGGCGGAAAACGGCCGATGCCGATCGGCGCGGGGATCGGAGCTGGAATCGACGGCAACAGCATCGAGGGTCAACGCGCGCTCTTGCCGAAAAAAGCGGTGTGCGACGACCCCGTCGCCGGAAAATGGGAAGCGTTGAAGTTCGCGCCATTCCGCGGGGACTGGGTTCACTTCGTTTTGCGCGTGAAGCGCGAAGGCAACGAGCTGACGGGAGCCATTCTCTCGCACACCTGGTCCGGCGGCCCGCGCGATCTCGTTCCAGCCGCGTGCAATGCCGGCGATTTCGATTTCACCGTTTCGATGCTGGCGACGGGCTCGACCAACGGAATCAGCGTCGATTTCGGCGCGTCGAGCTACACGCTTCTCACCGCTCCGTGCGCGCGTATCTTGATCGACTACGCGCCCGATCACTTCAGCGGCGTCATCGATCCCGCGCGACAAGAATTCCAATCGGTGAACAACGACGGTGCCAACGACGTCGATGCGCCTTACGTTTTCCGTCGCACCGCATGCGAATGAGCCTCGCCGAAAATCCCTGCCCTTCCAAATCCCGCGCCGATCTCGAATGGGATCGCTTGCTCGAGGCGCTCGCGGCGCGCTGCGAAGGCGAAATGGGAAAGGCGCTCGCGCGCGCTTGGGATTTCGCGGAGACGCGCGACGGCGTGCGCATGCGGCTCGGTCGCGCAAAGGAGGCGTCGGATTTGTATCGCAAAGGCGAGCCGCTCCCCGCGCAGGATCTCGATGACGTGCGTGATGCAGTGGCGCGGCTCGCGGTAGGTGGCGTCCTCGCGGCGATCGAAATTCGCGCGATCGGAAAAATGCTGGCGTCCGCGCGTGCGCTGCGTCGCTATTTGAATTCGCGCCGCTCGAGCCATCCCGCCCTCGCCGACGCGCTCACGACCGATCCGACGCTCGACTCGCTCGCCGAAGAAATCGAATCGTCGTTCGACGCGGACGGCACGCTGTCGGATCGCGCGAGCCCGCGGCTGAAAGAATTGCGCGGGGAGCAACAACAGGCTCGCACGCGCATCCTGTCTCGGCTGGGCGACTTGATGAATCGCTACGATCGCGTGCTGCAAGACAAGTTCGTCACCGAGCGCGAAGGTCGCTACGTCTTGCCCGTCCGGTCCGACGCACACGAACGATTTCCGGGGCTCGTCCACGCGGCGAGCTCGAGCGGCTCGACCATTTTCGTAGAGCCGCGCGCCGTCATTTCGCTGGGAAATAGGCTCAAAATGCTCGATGCGCACGTCGAGCGAGAAGAGCTGCTCGTCTACACGCGCATCTCGACGCTGCTCGCAGATTCGCTTCCGAGCATCGAAGCCTGTCGTGACGCGATCGCGCTCGCCGACGTGCTCGCGGCGATGGCGAAGCTCGCGCACGAATTGAAGCTCGACTTC
>JAICXU010000945.1 GCA_025934595.1 Polyangiaceae bacterium
ACGAGCAGCGCCTCGCGCTCATTTTCCTCCGCCGTCGTGACGAACGGATCGACCGGAGTGCCGTCGTCGATTCGATAGAGCCGCTCGAGCGCCGTTTGCACGGTCCGAGCGATCGCGCGCTCGCGCACGAGCATCACGCCATTTCCCGCGAGCGAAAGCGCAGAGGCCTTCTTGTGGGCTCGGCGCGCGTCGAGAGAGCTCTTCACTGCAGCGTTCCGCGTCCGCCGCGCACGGGAACGAGACCGCGTTCGGTGAGCGCCGTCGCCAGTGTGTCGCTGCCGGTCTTGAGCCAGCGCTCGTAGATTTGGAGAAGGCTCTGCGAGCTCGCGACGCCTTTTGCGATCGTGAGATTCGCGACCTCACCGACGACGTCGACGAAGGAGTCGAACTTCTGCGCGAGCTCGCCGAACACGTCGGCGAACGCGTCGGGTTGATGTCCGCTCACGAGCATCGAGCTCGCAGCGCCGTAGGCGGCCGCTCCGATGCCGATGAGATATTTTTGATCGACGCCGCGCGCTTCGAAGTGGTCCGCGAAAAATCCGCTCGAATAGAGGACGCCGTCCCCGAGCACGCGAAGCCTCTCGAAGCGCTCCGCGGGTTTTGCGGTGTGGAGGGCCTCGTCGAGAAGGAACGTGAGCGGCCGATCCATCGTCTCGCCGGCTTTCGCGCCCGGCGCCGCAAAGTCGGCCAACAGCCCCACGAGGTACGTTGTCGCTTCCCCCGTCGCCTCGACGCCCCGCGAGCGAATCGCTCCCGTCACGATTTCGTGAAAAAAGCCGTCGATGCTCTCGGTCGCGACGATGGTCTGCGTCATGGGCATGGCCTATTCGATCAAAAGGACCCTCTCTCTCGATCTGTAAGAGCCTCGCGCGAGATTCGCAATTTCTTCGCGTGCTTACGGAGGTCATCCGCGAGAGCGCCTTCGCACTTTCGCGTGTAGGCTGCTAACCACCAAGCGCCCACCTCGGCCCGGACGCCTCGTGACATGAGAAAGCGCATGAAATCGACGGCTTAGCCTCAATTTCGGAACCGCAGAAATTTCGTCCGCGACTCTTGACGGCGGGAGGGCGGCGATTATGTTGCGCCGCATCCGTTAGCACTCGACCCCTTCGAGTGCTGACAATCGTCTTTCCACTGCGTCGCCATCGGCGCCGGGGTGGTGGCGGCTTCGGCCGCACCGAAAAAAACCGAACACCAACAGGAGTCACCATGGGTCTCAATATTCGTCCGCTGCAGGACCGCATCCTTCTCAAGCGCGTCAAGGAAGAGGAAAAATCGAAGGGCGGAATCATCATCCCCGACACCGCCAAAGAGAAGCCGATCGAGGGCGAAGTCATCGCCATCGGCAACGGCAAAGTGCTCGACGACGGCACGGTCCGCAAGATCGACCTCAAGGTCGGCGACCGCGTCCTCTTCGGAAAGTACTCGGGCACGGAAGTGAAGATCGACGGCGAAGAGCGCCTCATCGTTCGCGAAGACGACATTCTCGGCGTCATCGAGAAGTGACCTTTTAGAAAACAGAAAAGAGAGAACTCAAAATGGCAGCCAAAGAAATCGTCTACACGGAAAACGCACGCAACTACATTCTCGCCGGCGTCAACGCGCTCGCGGACGCAGTCAAAGTCACGCTCGGCCCCAAGGGTCGCAACGTCGTGATCGAGAAGAGCTTCGGATCGCCCACCGTCACGAAAGACGGCGTCACGGTCGCGAAGGAAATCGAGCTCGAGAATCGCTTCGAGAACATGGGCGCACAGATGGTGCGTGAAGTCGCCTCGAAGACGTCCGACGTCGCCGGCGACGGCACCACGACGGCCACCGTCCTCGCGCAAGCGATCTACCGCGAAGGCTCGAAGCTCGTCGCGGCCGGTCACAACCCGATGGAGATCAAGCGCGGCATCGACTTCGCCGTCACCGCGATCACCGAGCAGCTGAAGAAGATGGCGAAGCAGACCAAGGATACGAAAGAGATCTCTCAGGTCGGCACCATCACTGCGAACGGCTACAAGGAAATCGGAGAGAAGCTAGCGCAAGCGATGGAGAAGG
>JAICXU010000267.1 GCA_025934595.1 Polyangiaceae bacterium
AGCCGATTCGAGTCGAAGGCCGAGCAAACCGAGACTTTGCGGGGCGTCAAGGAAGGGTCGGTCGATGTGCTGGTCGGCACCCACCGCGTGCTCTCGAAGGACGTGCACTTCAAGAACCTGGGGCTGCTGATCGTGGACGAAGAGCAGCGCTTCGGCGTCACTCACAAAGAGCGCATCAAGCAGCTCAAAACGTCGGTGGACGTCCTCACGCTCAGCGCGACTCCGATCCCGCGCACCTTGCAGCAGGCGGTCGGCGGCCTGCGCGACATGTCGCTCATCTCCACCGCGCCGGTGGACCGCCGCGCGATTCGCACCGTCGTCTCCCAGTTCGACGAAATACTGCTGCGTGAAGCGGTGCTGCGCGAGCTGTCACGAGGCGGACAGATCTTCTACGTTTATAACCGCGTGGAGGGCTTGTACGAGCGCGCGGACAAGCTGAAGCAGTTGGTGCCGGAGGCGCGCATCCTCGTCGGTCACGGGCAGATGTCGGAGGGCGCGCTCGAGCAGACGATGCTCGACTTCGTGGAGGGCAAGTTCGACATCCTCGTCGCGACCACGATCATCGAGAGCGGCCTCGACATTCCGCGCGCGAACACGATGATCATCGATCGCGCGGATCTCTTCGGCCTCGCGCAGCTCTATCAACTTCGCGGACGCGTGGGTCGATCGAAAGAGCGCGCCTATTGCTACTTGATCGTGCCGCCCGCGAATGCCCTCACCGACGAAGCGCGCGCGCGCATCGAGGCGCTCGAGCGTCACACGGAGCTCGGCAGCGGATTTCAAATCGCATCACTCGATCTCGAGCTGCGCGGCGCCGGCGATTTGCTCGGCGGCGAGCAATCGGGAAACGTCGCGAGCGTCGGCTTCGACATGTTCTGTCACATGCTCGAAGAAGCGGTACAGGAGCTCCGCGGCGAGCCGCTCGTGCACGACGTCGACACCGATTTGTCGTTCGACGTCTCGGCGCTGCTCTCGGACGATTACATCTCGGACGTCGGCGTGCGGCTCTCGCTCTACAAGCGTCTCGCGAGCGCGATGGATGAAGCGCACGTGGCGGACATCGCCGTCGAAATGGAAGACCGCTTCGGTCCGCCGCCGCAGGAAGCGAAAAATCTCGTGGAGTTGATGCGCCTCAAGACCGAGCTCCGAAGATTGCGCGCGCTCGGTTGTGAGGCGACGTCGCGCTCGGTCACGCTGCATCTCCGCGAGGACACGCCGCTCGATCCGCAAAAAATCCTGGAGCTCGTGCGCGCGCCGAAGAGCCCGTATCGGCTCACGCCGGACATGCGGCTCTCACGACGGTTCGACGGCACCGCGAACGGCATGACGAACGCGGAGACGCTTCTCGCCGCGCTCGCGAAATGCCTCAAGTCGTAGATGACGCGTCAGGCGGCAGCTTTGCGCGGCGGCGGGAAATACAGCGGTCCGAGCTCCTGGCGATAGAACGGCACGCCGAATTTCCAGACGAACGCCTCGACGAAATAGTGAGCGAGGAAAATGCCGTTGAACAGATTCAGCCCGAGCCACGCGAGATTCTTGCTGGCGGGCGCGGCCGCGCCGAGGCGCCCGAAGCCGTCGCCCACGAAGACGTAGGCAAACACGATCAGCACCAAATAAAAGACGGGCTTGTGGGAGCGCAGCCACAGCGAAAGTCGGTCGACGCTGCTTTTGCCCTCGAGACGCGCGCGGAAGATTCGCGGGTACATGACGACGTGATACTCGACGTAATGCATGGCGAGGCCCGCGAGATAGAGCGGCGTCCAGTAGATCGCGAGTGACGCGCTCGCGGTCTGCAAAAGGAAATATTGAAACGGCAAGAGAACGGTCCGACGGCGGCCTTTCGCGACCGTCAAGGACATCATCACGTAGCCCGCGAGCACCGCGCCGAACAAGAGCACGGCGACGGCGAGCGCGAGCTGGACATACCGACTGTGGATGTCGAAACGCGCGGCGCTCATGGTGTTCGCGTCGAGGCCCTTCTTGAACGTCAGCATCTGCATCGTGAGGAGGACGATGAAGAACGCGTTCTCGGCGCGACGCACCCAGCCCGGGAAAGGGCCCGGCACGTGACGCTTGAAGAGCTGCAAGACGCCGAAGCTTTGCCGCACGACGTGCAGGTAGTCCGCGAGCTTGGTCAGAACGAAAAACCAAAAGAGATAGACGAGGAACGCGGCCGACGAGCTCGGCGTCCGCTGGTTGACGCCGAGGTAGCCGAGCAAAAACCAGATCACGAGGATCAAGATCGGCACGACGAAATAGACGACGACGTTCCTCGGCGACGAACGGAAGTACTCGAGGTTCTTGCTATTGAGATAGAGCGAGAACGTGACCGCAAAATGCGTGTAGCCGAAGAGAACGGAGTACACGTTCGTGATCACGACCCACTGCACGAGTGACGCGTTCGATACGGCGCCTTGCATCAGCAAAGCGAGCGGCAGGCAAAGTAGGAAGAACGCGCCGAAGATGATCGCGATCCGACCCGGGTGATCGAGATAAGGCTCGGTCAAAATCGGAGGCGAGGCGGCTGCCGTTGCCGTGCTTTGCAGCGGCTGGCTCGCGTCCGCTTGATCGAGTGTCGTTGTCATCCGGTTCTCGTTCCGAGCCGCGCTGCGGACTACTCACCATGATACCGCATTTGCCGCAGTCCGCCGCGCCGCGATGCCACCCGCATTTCGCGAAGGTTCATGCGGCGACGGCTTTGGGCGGCGGCGAGACCACGACGGCGACGAGGCACATCACGTAGCAAGCGACGCCGATCCAAAACGTCATCGCGATTCCCAAAACGAGAGGGAGCGCGACACCGAGCGCGGACGCGAACACGGACGCTGCGCCGTTGATGCCCCAATACCAAGGCAAAAGCTCGGCATGCTTCACGCTCGCGAAAGCGACGCCGGTCGGAAACATCGTTCCCATCACGAGGCCCATCGGCGCCATGAAGAGCGCCGAGGCGATGATGCGGGCTCCGTTGTCGTAGTGTTTCAGATGCTCGGTGATCGGAGGCGTGAGCAGCCCGATGATCGTGAGGACGGCGCACACGAGCGCCGCGGTGAACCAGGGTGCGCTCGAAATCTTCGCGATGTGCTGCTGCAGATAACTGCCGATGCCGCTCGCAAGAAGCAGCACGAACAAAACGACGCTGAGGCCGTAGACGGGGTGGCCCAAGAACACCATCAGCCGCTGCATCTGCGACATTTCGATGAGCATGAAGCCGAGACCGATGCCGCCGAAAAAAATCATCGAAGGCGCAGCCTCGCGCAACTCGATGTGGTGCCGTTTGTAGAAACCGAACATGGGACCGGCGATGAAAATGACGCCGGCGAAGAACGTGAGCGCCAAGACCTCCGAGACGATCGCGTCGGCGAAGCCGGCCGCTTGTCCGTGCTCTTCATGGGGCCGGAACGCATTGCGGAGGCGCTCCGTGTAGAAGAAGAAGGGGCGATCATCGGTGGTGGGTGTGACGTCGAACGGCAGCGTGTCGAAGTACGCGCGATCCGCCTTTCCCGACGCGATGTGCGCCGCGATGTCGTCGACGGCGATGGTCGGCGTCACGAGTGGCGTGAAATTCAGCCGCTGGCAGGTGCTGTCGAAACGCGCGACCTCCTCCGGCGTGAACGGCGATTTGCTGAGCGCCATCGTCGCGATCGAGTTGACGCTTGCGACGAGGATGTGGCTTCGAGGGTCGACGTTCGGATCGATCGTGCGCAGAGCCTCGACGGCGATCGCGAGCAATCGATAGAGCTCACCGGAATGCCGTTCGTTCTTGTACCAACGCGATACGACGAGCATCCCGTTGTCATTCAAGCGCGCGAGAAAATCGTCGAATGCGTCGGTCGTGTAGAGCTTATTTTCCGACAGAGTAAGCCCGCCCGCCGCGGTGGTCGCCCACGTATCGATCAGTGAGATTTGCACGAGGTCGTATTTGCCGTCGTGGCTGTTCAAATAGCTGCGCGCCTCGGCGTTCACGAGCTTCACGTCGGGACGACGTTCGAGGTGTCCGGCGAAATCTCCGAACACGCGCGTGAGCGCGTCGAAGATGGCCGGATTCAGCTCGATGCCTTCGACGTGCGCACCGGCGACGAGCGCGGAAAGGATGTCACGACCGCCGCCGACGCCGATGACGGCGACGTTCTTCATGTCGCGCAGGTGGTAGCCGAGGTTGATGATGTCGTCCTGCAGGTAGGACACCGTCTTCGGATCGCCGTCGAACTTCGTGATCACGGTCGAAGCCTCGGCGTCGATGACGACGTTCTTTTGTTGGACCGGCTCGTGATGCGGCACGCCGAATCCCCAGCCCAAAGGCCCGTCGTGCGGAAATTCCGTGACGACGACGCGCGAGAACGTGTTCCAACTTTCGAAGAGCGGTCGCTCCGTGAACACGTCGTTCTTCGCCCAATACAAGCGAATCGCGGGCCGGCCGAGCGCGTAGCTCGAAACCTGGACGATGCACATCGCGCAGAGGACGCCCGAGATGATCTTCACGCGCAGAGACAGATTCTTCGATGCGGCCGCCGGCAAAAGCCGCCATCCCGTGAACGCGACGAGCACGGCGATCATGAGCAGCAGGCCCACCGGATCGAACATGCGGAGCGCGACGACGATGAGGATGCATCCCGATGCGGCGCCGAGGAGATCGGACGCATAAAGGCGATTCGTGTGCTCCGGGAATCTCGTGAGCAAGAGACCCACGCAAACGCCGCTCTGGATGAATGCGAAAAGGAGAAGGCCGAGGCTCACACCGATCGCGAGAACCGTGACCGGTCCGAATTGGGTGGCGTCGCCGGGCGCGAGATACACGACCGCAGCTGGCAGCATCAAATGCAAGACGACGGCGAGCACGAGGGTCGCCGCGAAACGCGCGCAATAATCCGCGAGCACGGTGGGAGCATTCGCTGCGCTGTACTTTTCGGGCTCGTTGTAGACGCGTAACGCGCCCGCGGTGAGACCGAGCATCGCGAACGTGATGCCGGCGAACGCGAACTGATAGTAGAGGGTGACGCTCAGAATTCGGCTGAGAAGAATCTGCGTCGCGAGGGTGGCGAAGCTGACGATGGCGATGGTGACGAAGTAACGAATCCCGAGCGAGCTGGTTTTCAACGGTCCCCTCGTCCTGGAGCCACGAGCCCCGCGCGACGATTTTCTAGGTAGGAGCCGATGCTACTGCCAAGAGGCGAGACAACCTAGAGGTGCGAGCTTCGAGGGGTCAGTTGAGCGCGCCCGGGATCGGCAGTTGGTCCGAGCCCACGCGCGTTTGATTGCCGTCGAACACCGTGTCGTTCGATACGTCGACCTCGAGCGGATTCGGCGGGGAAGGAACTGTCGCCGCTTGGACGAGCGTCGCGCCGTCTTGCACGTTGATGCCGACGGCGTTGCTCGTGATTTTGCACGCGCTCACCGTGGCGGCGGCGGCGTCGACGAGAACACCGGCCGAATGATTGTTGCGGAACGTGCTCGTAGCGAGCGTGAGCGATGCGCCGTCGTAGGAGATTGCGCCGTGACCGAAATCGCCGCTCGCGGGCTTCGTGCCGTCGACGAGCGATTCGGTGAGCGACAGCGCCCCGCCGGCGCCGCTCGATGACACGCCGACCTGGAAATTGTCGA
>JAICXU010000954.1 GCA_025934595.1 Polyangiaceae bacterium
GATTTGAAGCCCGCGAACTTGTTTTTGGCGGAAAACGCGGCCTCCGAGCGCCAAATCAAGGTGCTCGACTTCGGCGTCTCGAAGCTGCTCGGAGAAAGCGCGGTGAGCGCGCTCACGTCGCGAAGCGCGTTCGTCGGGTCGCCGAGATACATGTCGCCGGAACAAACGCAGTCGAATGCGCACATCGATTCGCGCACCGACATCTGGGCGCTCGGGATCGTGCTCTACGAGCTCACGAGCGGAACGACGCCGTTCGAAGCCACCAATCCGGTGGGGCTCGCCGCAGCGATCCTCACGCAAGACGTGCCGCCTCTCCGCGCGCGGTGCCCGGACGTGCCCGCCGCGTTCGAGAAGATCGTGATGCGATGCCTCGCGAAGAAGCCGGACGATCGCTACGCGTCGATCGAGTCGCTCGTCGAGGCCCTTCGGTCGATGTCGAGCATCGCTCCGCGCTCCGCGCTGTCTTCGCGCGCGGCGATGGCCATCGGCGCGCTCGCGCTCGTCGCAGGGGCGCTCGTCGTATCCCTCGGAGCGTGGCAGTGGCATCGCGCGAGCGCCGCGCGCGGATCGATCGCCGCGACGACGACCGCGACCGCGGTCCCGACCGAAACGACGGCGGCATTGTCCATGTCCTCTTTCGCGTCGTCGCCGTCGGCGCTCGCCTCTCCGAGTCCATCGCAAGCGCCAACTTCGTCGGCCTCGTCGACGGCGTCCTCGCGCCACGCGATGCCGCACGTCGCTCCGGCAGCTCGTTCAGCTCGCGCGGCGCCGAGCTCCGCCTCGTCGGCGTCGACTTCGACGTCGATCCCGCCGGATTTGCCGGGAATGAGCGATCGCAAATAGATCAGAGATCGTGCATCGCGCCGGTCGGATGCGGAGCGTCGGCGGGCTTCTCGTCGTCGCCGGCGGGATATTGCGTCGAGCTGCCTTCCTGATTCGTGGCCGGAGACGCGACCATGAGACCGATGCCGAGCGCGAGCACGGCCGCGCTGATGCCCGTCGTCACCGCGCCGACGGTCGTGAGACCGCTTCCGGAATCCGGGTTGTCCGAGGTGGCCGCGGAGTGAACGAGCACGCCGGTCCCGAGAAGCGTGGCTCCGGTGAGCACGCCGACCACACCGAGCACCGCCGACGTGCTGCCGATCGCATGCACGGCGCCCCCGCTCGAATGCTCGCCCATCGTGTGGCGGAAGATCGAATCGTTGCGGCCGGCGTCGACGACGCCTTCGCTGTAGTGCTGATCGTCGGTCGTCGAGACGAAGCGAAAGTTGTGTTGGCCGTAATCCAGATTGACCGCGCACGGCGTCTTCAAGCACACGTTTCGCGTCAGCTCTCCGTACGCGACCACGCCTTGGCTCGTCGCGCTCGCCGCTTGCGCGAGCACCTCGTCGACGCGCGCCGGTCCGTTCGTGACGTCGAGCACGACCCGCGATTGCCCTTCGACCTCCGGCGGAATGCTGCCCGTCAGCTTCGGCATTTCGTGCGGCGGAGCGGCCGGCGGGGGGACCGTCTTCGTACAGGCAGCGGTGCCGAACATCGTCAAGATGGCCATCGTCGAAACATGCAAGCTTCGCAATTTCATGTCGGTCTCCAAAGAGCAGCCGGAAGAAGAATCCGGCGTTCGTCTCCAAGAGGCAGCGAGGCGCGCGATGTCGCGTCGAAATCGATTTTTTTTTGCGCTCGCGTATTTTTTTTGCCGCGGAGCGTATGATGAGGCGTGTTTTCCAGGGTTTCGGGCACTCTCGCGCTCGCTCTCGCCGCATCGATCACAGGGGCGAGCATGACCGCGCGCGCCCAATCGGGCTCCGACCAAGCCGTCGCGCAGGCGCTCTTCGATCAGGCCCGCGAGCTGATGCTGAAGAAGGATTACGCGCACGCGTGCGTCCTTTTGGAGAAGAGCCAGGCCCTCGATCCGGGCGGCGGCACGCTCCTCAACTTGGCGGTGTGTTACGAAGATCGTGGCTCGATCGCGCACGCGTACGACACCTATGAAGAGGTGCTGAACGAGGCGCA
>JAICXU010001095.1 GCA_025934595.1 Polyangiaceae bacterium
AAGTCGATGCGCGCGCCGATCTTTTCGCGGTCGCCGTGACACTGTGGGAGTCGCTCGTCGCTCGAAAGCTCTTCATGTCCGACGACGTCGCGGGGACGCTCGAGCGTGTGGCGTCGGCGCCCATTCCGCGACCGAGCGAGCTCGTGCCGGGGATTCCGGCGGCGCTCGACGACGTCGTCCTCCGCGGGCTCGAGCGCGATCCGCGCCGTCGCTTTTCGTCCGCGAAAGAAATGTTGGCGGCGCTGAAGAGCGCGCTCAAGGCTGCGAGCCTCGCCGACGTCGAGGCGTGGATGAAGAGTCTCGCGGGTGATGCGCTCGCCGAACGCGCGCAGATGGCGAAAGAAATCGAAGCGCTCGGAAAGGATCGCGCGCCCGAGGAATCTCCCTCGATCTTCTCGCCGGACGCCGCGTCGCTCGCGAGCAACCATCATCATCATGAAGATGCGGTCGACGCCATCGGCGAGCTGCCGCCGGCGCCGATGCCCGAAGAGCGTCGCGAGGTGCCGCTCCCCGTGTCGCTCGGCGCGCCGCTGACAGGGCCAGCGCCTTTCTCGGTCACCGCCGAAGCCACGTCGACAGCTTACGGCTCGACGTCATTTCTCGCGCAGTCCGAGGCGCAGTTCGGTCCGATGTCGGCGGCGACGAAAATCGCGCTGAGCTCGATCAAGGAGCTTCCGCCTCCCATGCGCGATCGCTCCGGCGAGCGCATGCACGGGCCCCGCAAAATCTTGCTCGGCGCGCTCATCTTGTGCGCGCTTTACGGCGCGGTGTATTACCTGCTGTTCCTCGACAAGGAAGCCAAAGATCCCTCGCTCGCGCCGCTCCCTTCCGTGGCGAGCGCGTCGGGCGCGCCCCCGCCTCCCGCTGCACCGTCGGTCGATCCGTTCGAGCAAGTCGCCAATCCCATTCCGGCGGACTCGTCTGCGGCCGCCGCTCCGCCCGCGCACCAAAAAGCGAGATCGAGCAGGCCGCATCTCAAGAAATGCGATCCCCCGTACCTGCTCGACATGTCGGGTCGAAAGGTGCCGAACACCTCGTGCAACTGAGGCCGGCGCCGAGCTACGCGTTGCGAGTGCGTATGCCGTGCGAATCCAGATACGTCGCGAGGTCCGCCGCGGCGCTCTCCGCGTCGAGGACCGCGCCCAAGTATCCGTCGGGTCGAACGAGATAAACGAGATCGCTCCGCAGCTCCGCGAGGCCCACGCGGTCGTCGAACGGGAAGACGTGGAGGGGCAGCTTTCGCTCCTCGCATTGCACACGTAATTCAGGCGACGGCGCTCCGTACACGTGGACTTGCCAGTCGAGCGAACGAAGCGGCGAAAAATTGTCGGGCGCGCCTGGCTTGTCCGGCGCGACCCACGGAAGGCGATCGCCGGAACGCACGGGGCCCGCGCTCTTCCGGCTCCATGCGCTCTTGCGATATTCGATCGCCGTCTGCGAAAGAGCACGGAAGAAAAACCGACGTCCGAGCTTCGAACGGAGGACGCGCGGCATCAGGCGCGGAACGATCCGGGTGCGGACGACCTCTGCGATCTGGCTGTCGTTCGACGCGGCGACGAACACGCGATCGGTCGTTGCCACGAGCCTCTTCGCGAACGCGATGCGTTCCGGCTCGTACGTGTCGAGAAGGTCGCCGTTCG
>JAICXU010000430.1 GCA_025934595.1 Polyangiaceae bacterium
ATGTACATCGGCCACGTCGGCGACTCGCGCTGCTACCGCGTGCGAAGCGGACAGATCCAGCTCCTCACGCGCGATCACTCGCTCATCAACGACTACCTGCTCGCGATGCCCGACCTCACGGAAGAGCAGAGGAGCGAGCTCCCGAAGAACGTCATCACGCGCGCGCTCGGCATGCAGGATCAGGTCGTCGTCGATCTGCAGCACGACGATCCGCTCGTCGGCGATTGCTACATCCTCTGCTCGGACGGCCTGTCCGGCATGATCAAAGACGAAGAGATCCAGAGCATCATCGTCGACGCGCCGAACATCGTCGACGCATGCAAAGAGCTCATCGCGAAGGCGAACGAGCACGGCGGCGAGGACAACATCACCGCCGTCGTCATCAAGATCGAAGAAGTCGCGGACGTGGATGTCGCGGGGTCGACGGGCAAGCTCGACGCGGTTCCCGTGAGCGACGACTCGCCGACACCGATTCACGCGCCGAAAAAAGAAGAGAGCGCGAACGCTGGGAGTAAGAAGAAGGGCGAAAAAAAAGAGAAGGACATCGCCCACGCCGACACCGAGGAGATCAAGGCCGTCGAAAAAACGGTGATCCGCGGTGAGAAAAACGTAGGCGACGACTCGGCGACGTTCGGGGAAGAGCCGACGATGCCGGGCATCGGTCTCAGCCCGCTCCCGATTCCTTCGGGAACCAGCGGCGGCTCGAATCCGCCGAAAAAGAGCGAGAAATAAGCCCCAAAATCCACGAGGCGCGCGCGTGCGGTTTGCGCGCTTTGCTTGACCGATCTGACGGGAGCCGCTAGAGCGAGCGCCGATGGTCAAAGCGATCTTTACGATTCTCGGCGGCTTTTGCGTCTACGTGATGGGGACGCTCGGTTACTTCGGCATCGCGCTTTTGATGGCGATCGAGAGCGCGTGCATTCCGCTCCCGAGCGAGCTCATCATGCCGTACGCGGGCGCGCTCTCGCATCCCGAGGTGAACGCGGCGCTGTCGACGCAGTTTCACGTGACCTTGCCCGTCTTCAACTTGTTTCTCGCCGCCATCGCGGGCGCGCTCGGATGCAACCTCGGAAGCGAGATCGCGTATCGCATCGGCGCGAGCGGCGGTCGCAAAGCCATCGAGAGATACGGAAAGTACGTGCTCATGAGCCCGCACGAGCTCGCGATCGCGGATCGCTGGTTCGAAAAACGCGGCGAGATCATCATCCTCATCGCGCGACTCTTGCCGGTCGTTCGCACGTTCATCGCATTCCCCGCGGGCGTCGCGCGCATGAACAAAACGAAGTTCCATGTCTACACGTTCGTAGGGTCGCTCCCGTGGTGCTTCGCGCTGGGTTACGTCGGCGAGCAGCTCGGCATTCGCCTCCTCGACGAAAATTCGCCGCTCAAGCAATTCATGCACAAGGCCGACAAAGGCATCGGCGCCGTCATCATCCTCGCCGGCGTGTTCTTCGTGTGGTCGCGGCTGAAGACGCTAAAAAAAATTAACGCGACCGTCGCCGCCGGTTGACGTCGGCGTGTCTCGAAATCGAGCCGAAATCAGGTAGATTCCGAGCATGGCCCAAGACGTCGGAATTCCGAAATCCGCCAACGCCACCGCGGCGCGCACTGGCACCACGATGGAGATTCCGGCCTATTCGTCGAACGGAGAGTCGCCGGCCGATCTCGAAGCGCTGAAAAAAGCGGTGAGCGCTTGGCGTCAGGGCGCGGTTGCGAAATCGAACGCGAAGGTGCCGCCGCGAAAAGAACGTTTCTCGACGTGGAGCGACCTCGAGGTTCCCGACGTCCTCACGCCCGTCGACATGCGTGCAGAATACATGCAATCGCTCGGCCTGCCCGGCGAGTATCCGTTTACGCGCGGCGTGCAGCCGACGATGTATCGCTCGCGTCTCTGGACGATGCGCATGTTCGCCGGGTTCGGCACGCCCGAGCAGACGAACGAGCGTTTCCATTACTTGCTTCGGGAAGGGCAGACGGGGCTCTCCACCGCTTTCGATTTCCCGACGCTCATGGGTTACGACTCCGACAGCCCGCGCGCGCTCGGCGAGGTCGGCATGTGCGGCGTGGCCGTCGACACGCTGCGCGACATGGAGATCTTGTTCGACAAGATCCCGCTGGGCGAGGTCACGACGTCGATGACCATCAACGGTCCGGCGATCGTGCTTCTCGCGTTTTACATCGCGCTCGCCGACACGCGCGGCATTGCACGCGACAAAATCGGCGGCACCGTCCAGAACGATTGCCTGAAAGAGTTCATCGCGCAGCACGCGTGGCTCGTGCCGCCGCGTCCGGCGATGCGCGTCGTCACCGACATGATCGAGTTTTGCTCGAAAGAGGTGCCGCGCTGGAACACGGTTTCGATCAGCGGCTACCACATTCGCGAAGCCGGAGCGACGGCGGCGCAGGAGCTTGCCTTCACGATCGCGGACGGAATCGGTTACGTCGAGAGCTGTCGGGAGCGCGGTCTCGACGTCGATGATTTCGCGCCGCGCCTGTCCTTTTTCTTCGACGTCCACAACGACTTCTTCGAAGAGATCGCGAAGTTCCGCGCGGCGCGCCGCCTCTGGGCGCGTCTCATGAAAGAGCGATTCGGCGCGAAAAAAGCCGATTCCATGAAGCTCCGCACGCACGCGCAAACCGCCGGCGTCTCGCTCACCGCGCAGCAGCCGTACAACAACGTCGTGCGCGTGGCGCTGCAAGCGCTCGCGGCGGTGCTCGGCGGAACGCAATCGCTCCACACGAACTCGCTCGACGAAACGTATGCGCTGCCCACCGAAGAAGCGGTCACCATCGCGCTTCGCACGCAGCAAATCATCGCGGAAGAAAGCGGCGTCGCGAGCACGATCGATCCGCTCGGCGGCGCATACTTCATCGAGGATCTCACGAATCGGCTCGAGGCACAGGCCATCGACTACATCGATCGCATCGACGAGATGGGCGGCATGGTCTCGGCCATCGAGAAGGGCTATCCGCAGCGCGAGATCGCGGCGAGCGCCTATCGCTTCCAGCGCCAGCTCGAGGCGAACGAAAAAGTGATGATCGGCGTGAACGGCTACGTCGCGCAAAGCGAGGACGCGAAGATCCCGCTTCTCAAGATCGACGAAGAGGTTCAGAAAAAACAGCTCGCGAATCTTGCCGCGGTCAAGGCGAAGCGCGATGCGAATCGCGTGAAAGGCGCCCTCGAAGCGGTGCGCGTGGCATCGAAGAACCCACCGGGCAGCGCCGGCTCGAACTTGATGCCGCCGATCATCGAAGCCGCGAAGGCGTACTGCACGCAGCAAGAAATCTGCGACGTGCTCCGCGACGTATTCGGCACGTACACCGATCCCGCAGAATTCTGAGCGCGCTTCGGAGCGCACCGATTTTTTTATGACAATCGCGACCGGGCGCGGCCATGGGTGCTTGCATGGGGAAGGCAAAGAACCGAACGCGCGCGCCGGCGCTCGCATTGGCCGCATTTTTGGCGGGATTCGCGATCGCGTCGTGCGGCGGAAGGATCGATCCTGGCACCACCGGTGCCAATGAGGACGGCACGATCGACTACGACGGTGATGCACCGGCGAGCTCGGCGGGCGACTCCGGGTCGTCGTCGTCGTCGCCATTCGACGCCGGTTCGATCTCGCCGTTTGTCGATGGCGGGAGCGAGCCGTATCCTCCCGTCGACCACGGTCCGCAAGACACATCGCCGGCGTGCGAAAGCCGACCGGCCCTCGACTGCGCGTGCGCGGGCGAAGATTGTCCGAAACCGCCCGACTCGTATCTCGCGCAGATCGTGAACGACTGCCTCGAGAGCGGCGGCTACGTGTGCAACTGGGTTTACGTCGACTACGACTCCGACGGCTGCGCGATCGATCTGCGCGCGCTCGAGCCGAACGACGTGTTCGTGGCGTGCGTGACGAAGGAGCTCGATTCGCAGCGATGGAAATGCATGAGCAGCGGTGGCACGCTCTCGACGTACGTCGACTGCACTACGAAGTGATTTTTTTCGCGGTCTCGGTCGCGCTCTTGATGCACGACGGGATGCCGACGCCGTCGTAGCCGTTGCCGATGACGTGGACGTTCGGAAACGCGGCGAGCTTTTCGCGGAGCGCTCGCGCGCGCGCGAGGTGTCCGACGCGCGGTTGCGGGCTCGCGTGATCGAAGCGAAATACACGAGAAAACAAGGGTGATTTCGCGATCGGCATCAGCTTGCGGAGCTCGAAGAGCGCCAGGGTGACGAGCTCGTCGTCGGCTTTTTCGAGCGTCTCTTGTC
>JAICXU010000586.1 GCA_025934595.1 Polyangiaceae bacterium
ACACCGAGGAGCGTGCGCTTTTCGTCGGTCGTCGCCGCCGCGGCATTCGCAGGCACGTGGCTCTGCGCGGCGGGAACGACGCCGAGATCTGCGGCCGGCATGCCGATCATCGTGCCCATCGGACGCGCGGAAGATTGGGCGGATGGCGCAGCGGCGGCGGGGCTCGCGGCCGGCGGCGGCGCGGGAATGTCGACGGCGGCGATTCCGATCATCGTTCCGAGCGGACGCTTCGCAGCGGACGCAGCGTGCGGCGCGGGTGCGGCATCGAGCGGAACCGGGCCGCCGCATTGGCCACAAAAGCCGATGCCGTCGGGAACCTGGCTGCCGCATTGAGGGCACGTCCGAGCCATGCAAAAAAAAGCATACTCGAGAAGCTGCGCTCTAGTCGCCCATCACCTTCTTGGCGACGAGCTGCGCGATGCGCGCGAGGAGCGCGGTGAGGACGACCCACAGAGCGACGTCTTTCAGCGAGATCGGCGTGGGAGGGGGCATGGTCACCGGACCCGTCCGCGCCTCGTCGATCATCTTCGCGTTTTCGTGCGCGTGCTCCTCCGAAACCTCCGCGTGGGTGTTGCGAGGATCGACGCCGTACGCGAGGAGCTGATTGTCGTCGGTGACGACGGCTCCCGGCGCCGCGAAGCGCTCCGTTTGCGCGCGATCCAAGAGACTTTTTTCCACGTCGGCGGCACCGAGCGTTCGCGTGACGGACGGCTCTCGCGCGAACCCAGGCCACGACGAGCCCAGCGATTCCGGCGAGCACGGCTCTTTGCATCCCAACAAAATTCCGGTGCCCGAAATCGGATGCTGCCAGAGCACCGCATTCGGAAACACCGAGCGAAATGTGGCGGCGATCGAAGTGGCTCGGTACGGATCGACCAGATGAAACGGCAGCCATTGAGCCGCCATGCCGCCCGCATTCAAACGCGAGGCGAGGAGCTCGTAGAATTCTTTCGAGTAGAGCGCGTTCACGCCCGCGAACGTCGGAGGCATCGGCTCCAGCGTGATGACGTCGTAGCGCTTGTCGATTCGTCGCAGCCACGCACGACCGTCGACGCGGTGATGCGAAACCCGCGGATCGCCGAGGACGTTCTCGTTCGCGACGAAGTACGGCGCCATGTCGAACACGGCTTGGCTGATGTCGACGATGTCCAGCGAATCGATGCCTTCGCGACGCACCGCATTCGATGTCTGTCCGGTGCCGAAGCAGATCACGAGACCGGCTTTCGGATTCGGATGCAGGAGCATCGGCAAGCGCCCCATCCACGCCATGTAGTCCGTCGTTCGCTCGGAGGCCTGCGCCGACGGTTGCGACGTCGCGACGAAGCCGTCGATGTAAAGCTGGCGCGACGCGTCGCCTTTCTGCATGACCGAAACGGTGAAGTCCGCCGACTCTTTGAACGCGATCAGATGCGATTCGGCCGGCGGTCCGATGCTTCGCGTTCTTCCGATGCCCGATTCGAAGAAGATGGCGACGGCAAGAGATGCGGCTCCTGCCGCGAGCGCGATCGCGAGCGCTCGACCGCGCATCACGAAGCACGAAAGGAGGAGGACGAGCGCGCCTGCGCACCACGCGGTGCGTGCGAAGCCGAGATTCGGCAGGAGGATCCAAGCCGCAGAGGTCGCGCCTGCGATCGCGCCGACGGTGTTGATCGCGTAGAGCGCGCCCCAGCTCCGCGTGCCTTCGTGATCTTCGAGCACCCACGGGAGCGAGATGCCGAGGAGGAACATCGCGGGCCCGACGACGAAGAGCGTGTCGTAGAACCAGGTCGGCGAAAGAAATCCGATGTAGTAGCCGCCGATGACGTCGAATCGCTCGACGATGGGAGTGGCGAGGAGGATCGCGACGGCGGCGGCGGCGATCCACGGGCCGACCTGCTTCTTCTGTCCATGCAGCTTCACTGCGAATCGCGATGCGACGGCGAGAGGCAAGAGCACCGCCGCCAGCAAGATCGCGAACGTGCTCGTCGTCGACAAGAACGCGGACCTCAGCGCGCGAAACCAGGCGACCTCGAGCGCGAACGTCGTGAAGCCGGTCACGAACACGACGAGCGCCGCGATGCTGAACGGCAGGTTCGACGGCCCGTGCGGCTCGGCTGGTTGCGCGTCGTCGTCTTCATGGCGATCAGGCAGCATCCACGTGACGATCGCGATCGACGCGTTCACGCACGCCACCGCGACGATGGCCTTGCCCACACCGAGCGCGGGCAACGCGACGAATGCGAGCAGGAGCGTGCCGGTCGCCGCGCCAAGCGTATTCAGCCCGTACAAGAAGGAGAGGCGCGTTCGATACCGCGCCGCGATGAGCCCGAAAAACGGAAGCGATGCGCCCATCGCAAACGTCGGCACCCCGAGGACGAGAATGATCCCGATGAGCTGCACGAGCGACAAACGCGTCTCGGGCGGAAGCGCGGAATCGGCGCGCTCCACGACGGCGAGAGCGGGCCGAAGCGCGAGCCCCGAGAGCCCGATCGCGAGCTCGAGCAATCCATACGCGCGCAGAGGTCGCTCGATCTTTCGGCCGTGCAGCAGCCGGCCCATCGCAAATGAGCCGAGCGTCATCCCTCCCATCGTGAGCGCCAGCGTGAGCGCTGCACCTTCCGCCGACACGCCGATCGCCAGCGACAGCTGAAGCTGCCAGATGACCTCCCACGACAGCGCGGCCGCTCCGCCCGCGAAGACGGCGACGTGAATCCAGCGCGCCGGATTTTTCACTCGGCGACTCTACCTTAGACAAAAAAAAAGGGAGGGCTCGTCTCGCGTAACCGACCGCTCCGCGCCGCGTATTCTTGCGTAGTGACGGGAGAACCCGAGAGCCCGAAAGCGGCGCAGGTCGACCCTCTCGAGGGCCGCATCATCGGCGCCAAATTCGAGATCGAGAAGCTCCTCGGGTCCGGCGCGATGGGGTCGGTCTATCGCGCGCGCCAGATCGCGCTCGACCGCGCGGTGGCGATCAAGGTGATGCATCGGCAGCTCGAGCAAGATGCCGCGTATGCCGCGCGGTTCGATCGCGAGGCGAAGGCGGCCTCACGTCTCGATCATCCGAATTTGATCCGCGTGCTCGATTTCGGCCGCGAGCCGGACGGCCTCTTTTACATCGCGATGGAATTTTTGGACGGTCGCGATCTCTTCACCGTGCTCGCCGAAGATTGGCCTCTCTCGCCGGCGCGAATCATCGACATCCTTTCGCAGACTCTCGCCGGGCTCGCGGCCGCGCACGACGCGGGCGTCTTGCATCGTGATCTGAAGCCCGAAAACATCATGCTGCTTCGCCGAAGAGCGGACGACGGCGCGTCGGTCGATCTCGTGAAGGTCTGCGACTTCGGCATCGCAAAAATGGTGAACGCGCCGCGCGGGGAAGCCGCGCCCCACGAGACGCGCGCGCGAAATTTGTCGACG
>JAICXU010000041.1 GCA_025934595.1 Polyangiaceae bacterium
CGCCGAGGAGCTCGCGGAAGCGGAGAACAAAACCGAGGAGCCCAGCGCGCCTGCGGTCGAAGATCGCGTTCCCTCGATTCCCCCTCTCCCCGCCGCCGGGCCTTGGAAAAGCTACAAGGAGGTCGTCTCCCAGCTCGCAGTGCGCATCGTCGAAGCGCAAAAACCCATTCGCGTCTTGCAAGCGATTCGCTGGGACAACGGCATCGAAGAAGAATTTTGGAAGAAGCGCGGCAAGGAGATGCCGAACGTGGGCGCCGCGTATTACACGGGCGTCGATCTCGGATTCGATCCGAAAGCGAAGGCCGAAGAGTTCGAGCAGATCGCGCGCGACGTCGAGCTCGGGCTTCCGAACGACGGCATCGGGGACATCCTTCGAAAAACCGCGATCGAATATCGCGACGTCGTTCGCATGCTGGAAGCGCGCGGAACGGCGCAATTTTACGCGTATTCGCGCAAGCTCTATGGATCGCCGAAGGACAAATTTCCCGACGGCAAATCCACCGTTCGTGATCTCGGACATCTCCTCTACGGAATTCTGACGAACGTCGATCAGAATTCTCTCGGTCCCATCCAAGAGCGCACGCTCACGTCCACCGAGTGCGCGGCCGAGCTCAACGAGCGCTTCGCGAAATATTTTTCCGACACCACGGTGCGCGTGCAGGCCGACGACGCGATCTTGGCGGACGCCGCCGCCGGCAACGATTACGTGAAAGTGCGCACGGGCGCGAAGTTCGCGCCGCGCGACATCGACATCCTCGAAGCGCACGAAGGTTGGGTGCATGTCGCCACGTCACTCAACGGACAACAGCAACCCGTCGCGAAGTGGCTCGCGAAGGGACCGCCGCGCACCGTCGCCGTGCAGGAAGGGCTCGCTGCGCTTCTCGAGATGTTCACGTTCCGCACGTATCCCCGGCGCGCGCGGCGCCTCAACGATCGCGTCATTGCCGTCGACAAGGCGGAGGACGGCGCGAGCTTCCTCGACGTCTTCGAGTGGTTCCGCACCGAGGGCTACGAGGAAGAGGAGTGCTTCTTCAACACGCGTCGGGTGTTCCGCGGCGGCGTGCTCGATGGCGGCGGGCCGTTCACGAAAGACGCGTGTTACTGCAAGGGCATCGTCCTCAACTACGCGTTCATTCGCAGCGCGATCCAGCACAATCGCGCCGATCTCGTGCCCATGCTCTTCGTCGGCAAAGTCGCGCACGAGGACGTGGCCGTGCTCGCGCGGCGCGTGAACGAGGGCGTCGTGAAGCTCCCGCGTTACGTGCCGCCGATGTTCCGCGATCTGAACGGCCTCGCGATCTGGATGGCGTATTCCACGTTCTTCTCGCAGCTCGACAACGACGCGCTCGCCGCGCACTACGCGAACGTCTTCAACTGCTAGGCGCAATGCCGTTTACTTGGCAGCAACAAGAATTGCGAACCGCCAAGCCGCAAAGGTCGCCAAGGATCATGAAAGGATCAAAATCCAGATCGACTTGGCGTGCTCTGCGTCGTGGCGGTTCGCCTTCTTCTGCGAACCGCATTACGGCTAGGCAGGAACGCCGCGCTCAGCGCGTCGCGAGGCCTTTGTGTTTGCGCCACGCGTCTTCGCAGCGCTCGAGATTTTCGTAGAACGGTCGCATGCGGCTCTCGATGTACTCCTGACGGCTCGCGTCCGAGAGCGGCGAGATCGACGAATGCGTCGCGTAATACGTCGTCCAGTAGTCGCGTTCGAGCTTCTCCCACTCGAGGAGGGACTCGATGGGCTCGTCCGCCCAATCGCGCGCTTTGCGCCATTCGTTCGCGCGCTTTCGCTGCGCTTCCACTGCTTCGCGCTTCGGTATCGCCGCCGCTTGCGCGAACGCGTGCGGTGCGCCGCCGAAGTACGTCGAGACGATCGGATCGGGCGCGACTTGATTCACGGTGCGGCAACCCGGGCACGTGATCGCTTCGACGCACGTCGGATTCGAGAGCCTCAGCTCGCGCCCGCAATTCGTGCAGCGCACGCCCTTTTGCATGAGCGGCTGCACGCGCGGCCAGAGCGCGCGGTAAATGTTCGTTTCGTAGTTGGCCTTCCGGCGCTCCCAATCACCGTCGATGCCATTTCGCGCGGCGTCGAGCCGGTCGCGGCAATGCTTCTCTTCTTGTCCGGAGAGCTGCGGCGACACCTGATTCTGATACGTGTCGTCGAGCATCTTCGTGAGCCCGAGCACGCGCGCGTGGATGCCCATCATCGCGTTGCCGTACGTGATCGTGTCGGTGGGATCGCTCGCGATGAGATCGGCGAAGCCCGCGTCGGCCTCGGCGAGGACCTCTTGATAGCGTCCGTTGATCTTCGTGATGAAGCCTTCCCAGCGCTGCACCGTTTCCTGGCTCATGTCACAATCCTCGAGAAAACAAGCCCATTCGGAGCGCGCAGATCGCGCGCGTCATGAATTGATTTTTTGGTGGCAAAAGCGACACATGAAATCGAGAACGGCCTGCTGCGGCGCCCCGCAGTGCACGCATTTGAACGTGTAGCTCTGGTCGTACGTCTCCGCGTTCGCTCTCCACGGTTGATCCTTCGCGGTGGCTTTCGCGTTCGCGAACACGGAGGATTTTTTCACCGGCGCCGCGGGCGCGGGCGGCGCGAGAATGCCGCCGTCGCTCACGGCGATGCCCATCCGCTGCGCATACGCCCGCGTCGCCGTCACGGGGAGCTCCTGCAGCATTTGCCGCATGCGAGCTCCCCATGCTTCGTCGCCGAAATGGCGCGCGCTGCCCTCGACGTGCGGCAGCATCGATTGCGCGAGCGCCGTGAGCTCGCGATGCACCTCGTCGGGCGGTGCATCGCGCATCCGCGCTTCGTTCGTCATCCAGTCGACGCGCGCGCGGATCTGTCCTTCGAGCTCGACGAGCGGATGCGCCATCGAACGCGCCTCTCTCAGAATTTGAGGTCGGCGTCGGCGCTCGGCTGCGCGTATTGCTTCTCGTAGTGCTGCGTCATGTCACCCATGCGCTGCGCGTACGAGATGTCGCTGATCATTTTCGTCGACCAGTAGCTACCGAGGTTCGACCAATCGAGCGCGCTCATGTTGAACTTTTGCTTGAGCATCGCGTTCACGTCCATGCCGGCCTTTGCCCACGCGGATTGCGCGCCCATGATCTCGCAATATTTCTCGAACGTGCACGGCTCCGCGCCGCCCGGGCCTTGCAGCGCGCCTTGCGCATTGAACGAGCCGAGCGCTTGCCCGCCGGCCGCGCCTGCCGCGCCGAATTGACCTTGGCCTGCGCCGGAAAATGCTTTGCCGTAGACGGTGGCGATCGTCGCGGTCGTGTCTTTCGACATGCGATCCATCCAACCCTTCGACACGCGATCGTACTTCGCTTGATCCATTCCGTTCTGTCCGAGCAGCGCGACGAACTGCTGCTGATTGAGACCCCTCGCTTGCTGCGCCGCCATCGACGCATAGGTCTCGAGCGTCACGCCTTCGATCGGCGCCATCATCTCGGGGTTCGCCGCGAGCTGCGCTTGCTGTTTCTCCTGCTGCTGTCGCATGCGCGCCGCCATCATTGCCTGCGTGAGCGTTTGACCGTCGGCGCTCGACATGAACGTCTCTTCGATGCGCTTGAAGTGCGCTTCGTCGCGATAGCCGAACTTCTGCAGAAGCTGCGCTTTCTTCGGCGGATCGTTGTACGCGCCTTCGAGCTCGAAGCGCTGGTAGGAAAATTCTTCGAGCTGGTCAGGACGAAGCGGTCCGAAATCTCGCTGCGGCTCCGGAGGAGGCGGCGCGGCCTGCGGCGTCATCGGTTGTTGCGCTTGCGCGTAGCCCTGTTGTTGCGGCGGTTGCGCGTACCCTTGTTGCGGAGGCGGTTGCTGCTGCTGTTGCTGCCAGCTCTGCGCGGCTTGGACTGCTTGCTTCGCGCCGAAGAGACCATTCACCCAATCCATGAATCCCATGTCCGCCCTCCATGTGGCCAGCGCTTGGCCGGCGTAGCGCGCAAGCTTGCGCGCGTCGTGAATCGGCGATGCTACCTGACGGGGAAAGGCGGTACAGCGCTTTCTTGGAACGCCCACACTTGTCGCGCGAGCATCAAAAGGCCCGCGCGAATATCAGTAGTTGGTCTTGAAGGAATCCATCTTCGGGCTCGACGGCCAGCCCATTCCGCGGACGGCGTGATCGATGCACGATGAAACGCCGGGGCTCGGAGGATCGGTGACGACGGTCACGCCGATCGCGCGACCGAGCTTGATGGCCACGCGAACTTCGACCTTCATGCTGCTCGGCGCTCCGCATGCGGAGATGAATCCGCCGTTTTTGAGCGGCCCGGAGAGCTGCGAATCGGTGAGGTCGGGCCCGCTGTTGCCCGCGCCGATGGTGACCTCTTGGTTGTTCGAGTTCAGCGCTTGCTCGTAGCTCATACCGGACGGGAAGTTGCCGCCGCCGCCGTGACCGCCGCGACCGCCTCCCGCGTGCTTCGTGCCTTTGACGCCGCCGTTCAATTCGATGTCGCTCGCGTTCGGGTCGTCGGCGACGTCGACGTCGTCGTTGCGCGAGCCGCGCACTTTGAAGAACCAGATCGCGGCGCCGCCCAGCAAGAGCGCGAGGACGGCGAGGCCGATCGTGGTCTTCGCGATGCCGCGGCGCGTGTCGGATTTCTCGACCTCCGCGACGGCCTTCTTTTCCGCGACGATTTCGCGCCGAATATCGGCCTGTTTCGCGAACGGCGAGAACTCCTCCCACTCGCCGATCGCACGCGATTGGCCCGACAGCTCGTCGCGCAAGATGTCCTTGTGCGTGAACTGGTTGCTCGTGATCTGTTGCAAGAGCTCGACGGCGGTGAAGGGGCCGTGATCCATTTTGTCTTTGTTGACGACGTAGCGCGCGCGCGTGTCGCTCTCGAGGCGCGCCTTCAGCGCCGCGAGCTGCGCGGTGGGATCATTGCGCGACGTGGGCGCGGAGACCGGCGCCGCGCTGCGGGCGGCGAAGGGATCGGTGAGATCGATCGCGCCTCCGGGCATGTTCGCCGGAGGTGGCAGCCGGACGGGGGCCACGCTGGCGTCCTCCATCGGCAGCATCGAGAGGCGAATGTCGACGTCGAACTCGCCCGTGTGATCGAGCTTCGATTCGTCCGCAGAAGGCGGCGCGACCGATTTCGTCGGCGCGAGATGATGCATCGCGCTCGCGAGCGCGCCGAGATCGTCCGGTCGATGGGACGGATCCGACACGAGCGCTTTTGCGATCAGCGTCTCGAACGAATCGGGCAGCGACGGCACGAGCGCGCGCGGGCGCTGCATGGCCGGGCCGACCACCGAGCCCGTGACCGCTTCGTACAAGATCGCGCCGATCGCGAACACGCTCGCACGCGCGTCGCCCGGTGAGAGCGTCGCCTGGAGCTCGGGAGCGGTGCACGCGCGATCTTTCGCGTTCGTGGGAACGACCGCCTTCGACGTGTCGATGGTCGCTGCGCCATCCGCGCCGGCGACGATGCACGATGCGTGGACGTAGAGCTTCTCGCCGCGCTCGTGACGTTGCTTCAACTCGAGACAAAGCGGGACGACCGCGATGATCGCGTGCTCGAGCGACAGGGCTCCGCCCGGACCGCGGTGACCATCGAAGATCTGCCGAAATGACTTCCCAGGGGCAATGAGCGTTGCGGATCGAGCTAGAGCCCCGCGCGATGACACCGGGGCGGAAGATGCCGACATAGCCTGAAAGGATACGCGGACGACCTCGCCCCGCCAAGGCTGAAGCCGCGAGAATCTACTCGGGACGCGCTCGAGCCGGAGCGCTCTCGCCGCCTACATCGCGTGCTTTGTCCGACGCTCCTTTACGGGCGTATTTTTTCAGAGCGAGCAGACATGCGCGCGCGGCTAGGCCCGCGGGCGCGCGAGCTCGGCGACGACGGCGCGGCCGCCGAGCGACTTTCCGACGAGCGCGGCGACGGCCGCCGAAACGAGGCCCGGCTTCACGCTCACGAACGTGTTGCGATCGCGGACGCGAATTCGCCCGACGTCGCCGTCCGGAATTCCTGCCGTCCGAAGCCATTCGCGAAGATCGTCCTCACGTGCGCCATCCCGCTTGCCGACGTTGACGAAGACTTGCTGGAACTCGTCCTCGCTCGGACGGCGCTCGCCCTGTGCAGGCGTCGGCGGATCGGTCTCGTGACGTCGCGGCGCTTGCGGGGCGGCGCGTACGTGCGTGTCTTCTCGAAAACCCGGGAGGTCGTCATCGACGGCAGTTCCCGTCTCGGCGATCGAAAACGAGTCATTCGCAGGCGCGCGCTCCGCATCGCGTTCGCGATCGCGTCGTCGCGGCGCTTTCCGGGGGCGCGCTTCTTCGACGGGAGCGACGGCGTCGTGTGTGGGCTTCGGGTTCTTCGCGCGGCGGGCATCGGCCGCGTCTTGCGCCGGCTTCTCGCCCACCGATTCGCGTGCGCCGATATGCGCGCGGAGGAGCCCGGCCACGATCGACTCCGCGTTTTCGAGCGTGAGCAGCCGCCGCGCGAGCGCGAGATCGTCGGCGTGCGGCACGCCTTTACCGAACGCTTCGACGAACACCGAAACGAGGTCGTGCTCGGCGCGCGTCTTCAGCTCCGTGGCCGACGGAACGCGTTTCTCGATTGGCCTTATTTTATAGGTCAATCGCAAGATGTAGAGGCTGCCGATGTCTTTCGGCCCGACCATCGAAATCGCGGTGCCCGTGCGCCCGGCGCGACCCGTTCGACCGGTGCGATGCACGTATTGCTCGGCCGATTCGGGAAAGTCCGCGTTGATGACGTGCGTGAGATGCGAGATGTCGATGCCGCGCGCGGCGACGTCGGTGGCGACCAAAAACCGGAGCTTGCCTTCGCGTGTCTTCTGCATCACGCGCTCGCGATCGCTCTGCGGCAAGTCTCCGTTCAGCCATTCGGCGTCGTAGCCGCGACTCTGCAACACCTCCGCGACGCGCTCCGTCTCGTCTTTCGTATTGCAGAAGACGACCGCGCTCTCCGGATCCTCCACCTCGATGACGCGCACCAAGTCGCCGCGTTTGTCGGTAGTTGCAAAATACACGTAATGCGTGATCTCTTGTGCGCCGACCTGATCGGACGAGAGCGTGACGAACTCCGGGTCGCGCAGGTGCGTCGTGGCCATGCGCTCGATGTCCGGTGGGATCGTGGCGCTGAAGTAGAGGCCTTGTCGCTCTTTCGGCAGCGTTTCGACGATCGCGTGGAGCTCCTTCGCGAAGCCCATCGAAAGCATCTCGTCGGCTTCGTCGAGCACGAAGATGCGGATTTGCGACGGATCGAGCGTGCCGCGCCGCAGGTGATCGAGCACGCGCCCCGGAGTGCCCACGATGACTTGCGCTCCGTTCTGAATCGCCTCGACTTGCCGGCCCATCGGCGCGCCGCCGTAAATCGCAGTGACCCTCGTTCCGCGATATTGGCCGATCGCGGTGAGCTCTCGCGCGACTTGAAGCGCGAGCTCGCGCGTCGGCGTGAGGACGAGCGCTTGCACGGCCTCGGTCGATCGGCGCACGAGCGAATCGATGATGGGAAGGCCGAATGCCGCCGTTTTTCCCGTTCCCGTGCGTGCCTGCACGACCAGATTTTTTCCGCGGATCGCCGGCTCGAACACCGCGCGCTGCACGGGCGTGGGATTCACGAAGCCGAGCTCGTCGATCGCGCGGCGAACGTCTGCGCTGAGTGGGAGCGCGTCGAACGTCACATTCGTGGCGATGTCGGACATGGCGAAACCGGCGTTTTAGCGCAAATACGCGTCTACGTCGCGTCTAAGGGGAGCGACCTCGGCGACGCGTCGTTTCAGAAAGCTTTCGTCGGCCGCCCGAAGGCGAACGAGCGCCGCAAAAGCGTCTTTTCCCTGCGGTGTCGTCGAGCAAGCGCTCTCGGTCCCGTATGCGGCGTCCCACTCGGGTTTCGCGCCGCTCGAGAACGCGGAAAGGGCGGAGGGCTCGTCTTTCGCGCTCGTCGCGACCGACACGGCCCGATCGAGCGCGCCCACGAGAGTCTTGATGCCCTCGACGCATGCGGCGGTCGGCGGCGGGCCTTCCGTGCTCGCGACGTGCTCGTCGTAGACGCCTCGCGCGATGTCCACCGTGCTCGTCACGATGAACGCAGCCGCGAAGATCAAAAAAGCTGCGGTGACGATCCGGCGTCCTCGACGCGAGGCCATGCCGCACGTTTGCCCTCACGACGGGCGGGCGTCAAATGCTACGAAGTCGCGCGTGTCGTCGGCCGATCTTCTCGGATGCGTGGTGCTCGTCGAAGCGGGCGACGAAGAGCTCGGCGCAAACGTGGCGCGCCATCTCTCCGCGCGAGGCGCCGCGGTCGTCGTGGCGGGTGCCGACGAAAAAAAACTGGGCATCGTCGTCGGTGAGATCGCCGCATCCGGCGGAAAGGCCCGCCACCATGTCGGCGATCTCGCTGGGGCACGCGAGAAGGCCATCGCCTCGTTCGGATTGGCCACGTTCGCGATCACGCGCGCCGCGCAAATCGCGGCGGAGGGCGAGAACGCGATCGCTCTGGACCTCATTCGAGCTTGGAGAGATCGAGCGTCGCCTTCCAAATATCGGTGAGATCGAAGATCGCGAACTCCCACGACTCGTCCATCGCGAGATCGCCGGAGTACCACGCCGTCTCGAAGCGATTGTCGTCGAGCTGCACGATGCCCGCGTACGATGTGTCGCCGGCGCTCGGCAGCTCGCCCCAATCCTTGATGCCGAGGCCGCCATTTCCGGCAAAATCACCCACGATTTCGTAAAGGGCGGTGCGCTTGCGATCGCCGGTCGCGAGATGCTTGCGCGCGAGGACGAACAGGCGATCTTTCCAGAAAAACGAGACGGGCCCATCGAGGCGCGCGCCGTCGATCTCGGAGTCACAAGCGAAGCGCGCATAGTCGGGAGGATCGGCCCAGCAAATCTTCGTGCGCAGCCGGCCCGAGTCACCGAGCAGCTCGTCGGCGCTACCGTCCATGCGAACGAGCGCGAGGAGACGACCATTCGGAAAAAAAGTGAGCTCGGTCTCGAGAGGCGTGTCCGCGGACACGGTGTAGATGTCCGCGCCTTGCGTCCACGTCAGCCCGTCGATGGAGGAGAACAGCGTGACCTTCACGTCGCCATCCTGATACGCGGCCGAATAAAATTTTCCGCCGTGCTCTTTGACACGCCAGAAGCTCCAGCCGTGCGGCGCCACGCTCTCGAATGGTGTCCAGGTGACGCCATCTTTCGAATGCGTGACGAGCGTCTCCGTGTCGACGTCCGAATCTCGGATCGAATCGACGGGAAGGCGAGCGAGCGCTTTCATGTAGAGCTCACCATTCACCGTAAAAAAGGCTGGATCGCGGATGTCGCGATCGACGGGAGCCGGAATCACGGCGACGTTCGAGTAGCTCACGCCGTCCTGCGCTTCGTAAATCCACAGCGAGCTGTTCGGCCCGAGGCGCTGGCTGTACGCGGTCCGGTGCACGAGGAAAAACGCGCCGCCGAACGCGGTCATGTCGACGTTCTCGTTGTGACGGCAGATGGCCGTTCGACAGTCGAGGTTCGTGACGTCGTGGCCCGAAACGAACACGCTCGCGTGGCTCGCCCATGGAGGCAGAGCTGGCCCCGCGTCGCCGCTGCCGCTGTCCGAAAGATGGGTGCCGCCGCACGCCGAGAGCGTGAGGCTTGCGCCGAAGAAAAAAATCGCGAGCCTCCGGCGCATTGCGCGAATGCTAGCCGATGAATTCGAGCCGCCTCGTGTACATTCGTGCTCCCGTTGAAGCGCTTGGTTTTCCTGCTGCGCCGAAGCGTCCGCATCGCGAGCGGCGCGGTCGGTATCTGCGCCGCGTTGTCGCGAGCGGCAGCGGCGGCGGGTCCGGTGGCCGCGCCATCGATCACGAACAACAACTACGTGATCGAGTTCTATCAAGGACCCCTCATCGCGCCGATTCGCGTGAGCGGGCTCGCCGGCGCTTACACCGGTTATGCAGAAGGGGTCGAGGGCACCGCCACGAACGCGGCGTCGCCTGCGGTTCGTGAGCCTTTCAGCCTGAAGGCGATCGACTACGACGTCACGGCGAGCATCTCGCTTCCAGGATCGTACGCCGGCACCGACTTCGACAATCGCGGGCAAGCGTCGCCCGTGCAGGCGACTCGCTTCAGCGAATTTCTCTATCTGAATTTGGGCGCGCAGGTTCAGTACGATCTCTTCGGCGCGTCACTCACCGGCGACCTCCAACAATTCAATCTCGCACCCGCAACGGGAAATCAGGCGAGCCTCACGATGCGCATCGGCCGCTTCCACGCCATCGGCGCGTACGGCGTCTTCAACGATCAGCTCGTCGTCGGCGCAGGTCTCCGCGTCCTTGCGCTCGGCATCAGCGAGAACGGCGGCGTGCTCAGTGGGTCGGTGCTCAACATGACCGGCACCGCGCCGGAGATCGGCGCGCTCGTGAAGCCCGACGGCGCACCCTGGCGAATCGGCTTCACCGCTCGCGCGCCCGTCACCGCGATCAATCTTGGCGGCGGCTCGACGACCACGGATTCTTCCGGCGTGACGCGGGCGGGCGAGTTCATCATCCCCCAAAAAGTCGTGCAGCCGTGGGAGCTCGAGGTCGGTGTCGCGCTCCAAGCGGGCCCGCGGCCGTTGAATCCCACGTGGCTGAATCCCGAAGCTCAGGAAGCTCAGATCCGCGGAGAAATCAGCCGCGCGCGCGCGAATCGCGCCGCCAAAGACGCCGAGATCTTACGTCACACGCCCCGGTCTCTCTACGACGCCCAAAAATCCGAGCTCGAGAGACAAGAGGAAGCGGTGCGCAAGATCGAGCAGCAGCGTCTCGACGCCGAATCGGACAGCCTCTTGGCGCAACGCCGTGCACGCTACGCGAATTGGCCTCGCGAAAAATTGTTGTTCCTCGCGAGCGCGCTCGTCACTGGCCCCGACGACAACGCCATCGCCGTCGAGAGCTTCCTCGATCAAAAAAATGAGCCGTTCGGAGAGCACGTCACCGTGATGCCTCGCTTCGGAATCGAATCCGAGCCCGTCATCGATTGGGTCCGCGTGCGCGCCGGCGTCTACATCGAGCCTTCACGCTTCGAAGGC
>JAICXU010000012.1 GCA_025934595.1 Polyangiaceae bacterium
CGTAGTGCACGACTGCAAGAATGAAAACGCGAGGTTGACACCCGCCCTCTAGCCCACGACCATTCTCACGTGGGACTTCGCATCGAGGTTGCCGGCGAGACGAACGTCGGCATGAAGCGCACGCACAACGAGGACAACTTCTCGATTCTCGAGGAGAACGGCCTCTACATCGTCGCGGACGGCATGGGCGGTCACGCGTCCGGCGAGGTCGCGAGCCAAATGGCGGTCGACGCGCTCAAGGAATTCTTCTCGGCCACCGAGCAAGATCCCGAACGCACGTGGCCGTACAAAATGGATCGCTCGAAGGGCTACGAGGAGAACCGGCTCATCACCGGTATCAAGCTCGCGAACCTTCGCATCTACGAGAGCGCGCAACGCGACGCGCGCCAGCGCGGCATGGGCACGACGATCGTCTCGCTTTTTGCGGTCGAAGACGGCGTGTACGTCGCGCACGTCGGCGATTCACGCAGCTATCGCTTGCGCGACAAGCAGCTCGAGCAGATCACCGAAGATCACTCGCTCTTGAACGACTACATCAAAATGAAGCGCCTCACGCCGGAGGAGATCGCGAACTTCCCGCACAAGAACGTGATCGTGCGCGCGCTCGGCATGAAGGACACCGTGAAGGTCGACACGCGCTTCGAGACGCCGCGTGAAGGCGACACGTATCTTCTGTGCTCCGACGGTCTCTCGGGTCCGGTGAGCGACGAAGAAATTCTCGAGATCATGTCGAGCGCGACCGACTTGAAGAGCGCCGCGTCGCGACTCATCGAGCGCGCGAATCAGAACGGCGGACCGGACAACATCACGTGCGTGCTCGCGCGCTGGGTCGCGTGATCAGGGTTTGGCGCAGCTTGTGCCAACCGAAGGCGTGAAATCCGGCTGAATTTACGGCATTTCGTGATGGCCTCGCTCCTGCAAAGCGCGGCGCATCATGCGATCTCACGCGCTCTTGGCTGTTCCTTTTCTTCTCGTCGTCGCATGCGGGAGCCAGGTCGGCTCGTCCAGCACGTCTTCGAATTCGGGCAACGATAGCGACACCGAAACCGACACTCCCGGTCGCTGGTCTCCGGACGGCTCGTTCGACCTCACGTTCGTGACCGTCACCGCGACGCCGACGTACGCGTCGAGCCTTCCATCCGTCGCTCCGCCCTCGATCGGCGCGAACGCGATGCTTCGCGTCGCCGACGGAGCTCCGACCACGCTCACACCGCGTTGGGGAACGCCGGCGGAGCTCGACGCCACGCTCACGAATTCCGCGTTCGAGTTGCAATCGGGCACGGTGACGATCTCCGACGACACGACGTACTTCGTGACCGACACGTGGACGGACTTCGAGATCGATCGCGAGGACAACGGCACGTTCACGGGCGCGTTCTCGGCCAAAGGCACGGAAGAAATCAGCGACGGTGACGAAATCTTCGAAGCCACGCTCGTAGGAACCGGAAAAATAGCCGGCGACACGACGCCGCCGGACGTGAGGCTCGGCACTTTGCCTCCGAACGGGCTCATGCCGTGGGAACCGATTCCCGTGCAGCTCGCAGAGCCGGTGACGAAGCCCGCGTCTCGCATCCTTTCGCTTTCGCCCGCGGCCGCAGCCGGCGTGGTCACGCCCAGCGACGCGAATTCGCTCCGCGCCGACGTGCTCGCGAGCGCGTGGAGCAACGAAAGCGTGAACGTCGTCGCGCAAGCGATGACCGACCTGGCCGGCAACTCCATCGACACGAAGACGTTTCCCGTCACGTTCTTCGATCCCGGCGCGCCGGCGGCGGCATTCTCCTTCGATTCAGCGACCGCGAATCCGTCGAAGTGGGACGACGCTTCGCTCATCACGTTCATGAACGCAGACGCATCGTGCGAGTCGGGAGGTTGCGCGAAGATCGGACCGCTCGGCGATCACGGCTGCACGATTCCGAATGCGGGGCTCGCGGGGATCCTCGAGCACGATGCCTCGCACGCGAGCACGCTCTTCGTTCGCTATCGCATCTTGGTCGGCATCGATCCGACCGCTGGCGGCACGTCGTCCGTCACGCCCGATCCGGGCGTATTTTCCGTGGAAACGGCGACGCCCGGCCAATCGCCGACGACGCAGCCGATCGGATTCGCCCTCGCGGATTTGAAGACGATCCCCTCCACGTTCGGGATGACCCAAGCCACGGATTGGGCAACCGCGACGATTCCGCTTCCCGCGGCGAGCGAGCTCGGCGTCCGAATCGGTTTCGGGTCGGGCGCCTATTGCGGCGGGCCGATCTTGAACGAGAACAGCACGATCGTTCTCATCGACTCGATCACCGCCGACTGATTCGTCAGCGCGAGAATCCCATCGGGCCCATCGCGAAGTACGCGAGCACGACGATGCCGAGCATCAGCGCGGCGATGAGCACGTAGCTGACGCGCGCGTTCTCGGTGCTCCATCCGTCCGCGAAAAATTTTCCTTTCGAGCGCGTGCGAATTTTTCGCTGCACGGCCGGGAGCAAGCTCGGGGCGGGCGTCTCAACCTCTTCTTTTTTCATCGCGCGTTGCAGGAGCGCGCGCATCGCGCCCGAGTCGCGATCTTCCGGCGCCACGTCCTCTTCGCTCGCCGCGGGCCCTTTCTGTCCAGACTCGTCTTCGCTCGTCACTTGATCTTCTCCCCGAGCTCGCGCTCGACCATCTCACGCAACATCGCGCGCGCGCGAAAAATGCGGCTCTTCACCGTGCCCTCTGGAAGCCCGGTAATTTGGCCGATTTCCTCGTAGCTGAGCTCTTCGACGTCGCGCAAAACGAGACACTCGCGAAACGTGGCTTCGATCCGCGCGATCGATTTCTGCACGATGCGCTCGATCTCCCGACCGGCCACCGCCTCGTCGGGACGTTCGAGCTGCGCGACGTTCGCGCTCGCCTTGGTGCCGAGCTCCGCGTGCTCGGCGACTTCTTCGAGCTCGTCTTGTTGCCCGGCGTGGCGCACCTTCAAATACTTCGCGCGGTTCTTACAGAGGTTGATCGCGATGCGATAAATCCACGTCGACAACTTCGAATCACCTCGGAAGCTGCCGATGGCTTTGAAGACTTGCACGAACACTTCTTGCGCCATGTCTTCGGCTTCGGCGGCATTGCCGAGCATGCGGAGCACCAGAGCGAACACGCGCCGCTCGAACAATTTCACGAGCTCGTTGAACGCACGCTCGTCTCGCGCGACGAGTCGCTCTACGAGCTTCGATTCGACGTCGTCAGGAAGCGCCACGCCAGGCCACGGTGCATCGATCTCTTCGCCCAGCGCAGAGCGTGCGCTCGCCATCCATGGAAACGACAGGACGATGGTCGCGAAGTTCCATCAATCGATGGTCAATCGCGAAGGTAGGCGCCCGCAATCGAAATATAGCCATTTTCAAGCGGAATTCGGCCGGTCGACGTGTCCTTCACGAAGCTGACGGTGCATCCCGTTTTCGTTCCGACGATCACGACGGGCGACGCGGATGCATCGACGCCGACGATCGAGGCTTTGCCGCCGCCCGTCGTCGCCGTCGCGCCGCTGACGGGCGCAGGGATCGAGTCCGACGAGTAATACGTGATCTGCGCTTCGGGATGATCTTGCACGCTGAGCGCGATGCCGGAGGGATCGTTGCAGTTTGCTCCGCCGTCGTGCGCGTGTCCGCCGTCGAGGAGCACCTCGACGAAGATCGTCGGCTTCGCGGCGTCGTAGCCAGGAACGATCGCGGTGAGCAGGCTCGGTGGAAGCGAGATCGCGAGCTCGGGAACGTCGGCGTCGAATTCTTGCTCCGGTGAGAGCGTGGCCGCGAATGCGTTCGCATTGAAGCGTCCGTAGAACGGGACGCCTTCCGTGACGAGGCCGTGGATCGCGCCGTTGTCGTCGGCGGTGAACGAGGCGTCAGGACAGAGCGGCGAGGTGAGGACGGCGCCCGGAACGCGCGCGGGATTGTCGCTCGTGCTCGCGGCTTGCACGACGAGACCGAGGTTGATGTACGGCGGCGGTCCGCACATCGCGAGCGAGCCGGCATCGCCCGATCCGCTGCCGTCACCTCCCGAGCCGCCGTCGTCGCCGTTCGTGACTCCGCTGTCCGACGAGCTCGAGCACGCCCACGTTCCCGCTCCGAACAAAAGCGTCCCGCATCCCGCGAGCAAAACCCAGCTTCGGCGTCCAATCATGCCGAAAGTCGGGATACCACGAACGTCCACGAACGTAATCTCAAAGGGGCTGGTGCTTCTCACGCGTCGGGCTAGGTTGAAAGAGGATCTTCATGTCGGCCGGCACGAAAACCGCCATTTTTCTCGGCGTATTCGTCGCTCTCACGAGCGCGTGCTCGTCGTCCTCGTCATCTGGAAACCAAGCAGCACCGGCCCCGTCTTTGTGCGCGACCGACTCGCGAGCCCAAACGTATTCCGCCGGCATGGAGCAAAAGGGCGCGGCGGGCGCGTTGTCCGTGAAGCTCCAAAGCATCGATCCGAATCCCGTCATCAAGGGAAACAACGACTGGAAAATCCAAGTCGTCGATGCGAGCGGCGCGCCCGTGAGCGATGCCACGATCACGGTGAAGCCGTTCATGCCGGATCACGGACACGGCAGCTCGATCACGCCGCAAGTCGCCGCCGGCGCGGATCCGGGCACGTACGACGTGTCGCTCCTCAACTTGTTCATGCCGGGAATTTGGACCGTGACGTTCGACGTGACGACGCAAGACAATGTCACCGACTCCTCGGTATTCACGTTCTGCGTGAGCGACTGAGGGTCGCGATCCGGCGATGAGCGAAATGCTTCGGGAGGTCGTGCACGATCTTCTTTGGGTGCGGGAGCATCCCGTGCGATTGGCCGGCGGCCGTTTCCTGACGCGCATGACGGTGATGCGGATGGATGGCGGGCTCTGCCTGCACTCACCCGTCGAGGTCGACGACGCCCTGCGACGCGCCATCGAAGATCTCGGCGTGGTCCGCTCGATCATCGCTCCCAGCACCTTCCATCATTTCTTCGTGGCGAGCGCGCAGCGTGCTTTTCCCGACGCCCGCACGTACGCGGTTGCGGGCCTGGAGAAGAAGCGAGCCGACCTGAGATTCGACGAAATTCTCGGCGGCGACGCACCCTCTGCGTGGGCAGGACAGATGGAGCAAGTCACCGTCGGGAATCGAATCATGCGCGAGGCGGACTTTTTTCACCGCGCGAGCCGCACGCTCGTCGCGGTCGATCTCGTCGAGAATTTCAGCGCCGCGACGCCGGGAACCAACGCCATGCTGCGCGGCTGGATGCGCCTCTTCGGCATGTGGGGTCGGCCGTCGGCGGCTCCCGAGCTGCGAATGTTCACGTGGGACCGCGACGCGACTCGTCGTGCCCTCGAGCGACTCCTGCAATGGGATTTCGAGCGCGCGATCATCGCGCACGGCGAGATACTGGATCGAGATCCGCACGCGGTGATTCGCCAGGCGTGGCGGTGGGTCCTCGATCGCTGAGCGATCCGACGCGCTAGACGCGCTCGAAGAGACCGGCGGCGCCCATGCCTCCGCCGATGCACATCGACGCGACCGCGAATTTTCCGTTGCGGCGTTTCAATTCGTGGAGCGCCGTCGCCGTGAGCTTCGCGCCGGTGCATCCGAGCGGGTGCCCGAGCGCGATCGCGCCGCCGTTGACGTTGATCTTCTCGTCGGGGATGCCGAGCTCTTTTTGGCAATAGCTCGCTTGGCTCGCGAACGCTTCGTTCACCTCGAAGAGATCGATGTCTTTCACCGTGAGCTTCGCTTTTCCGAGCAGCTTGCGAATCGCGGGCACGGGACCGATCCCCATGATCGCCGGATCGACGCCCACGCTCGTGAAATGCCGCAAAATACCGAGTGGCGTGAGCCCGAGCGACTTGGCTTTGTCACGTGACATCAGCAGCGATGCGGCCGCGCCGTCCGAGAGCGGCGAAGCATTTCCGGCCGTCACCGTGCCGGTGGCGGAGAACGCGGGCTTGAGTGACGCGAGACCTTCGAGGGTCGTGTCCGGGCGAATCAACTCGTCGGTTCGGAATTCGAATGTCTTTTTTTCATGTCCAGCGAACTTGATGCCGTGCACGGTGACGATCTCGTCGTCGAATTTTTTCGCCTCGCGCGCCGCCGTCGCTTTCTTCTGGCTGTTCAGGGCGAAGGCATCTTGCGTCTCGCGCGACACGCCGAATTTTTTCGCGACGTTCTCCGCCGTGATTCCCATCGGCGTGTAGACCGACGGAAATCGCTCCATCGCTTCGGGCGAGGCCGACAATTTATTTCCCGTCATCGGCACCATCGTCATCGACTCGACACCGCCTGCGATCACGATGTCGTAGCCGCCCATCAGGATGCTGCCCGCCGCCGTCGCGATCGCTTGCAGCCCGCTCGAGCAAAATCGATTGATGGTCTGCGCGCTCGTTTCTTGCGGCAAATTCCCGAGAAATCCGGCGACCCGCGCGATGTTCAGACCTTGCTCGCCTTCGGGCATCGCGCAGCCGAGCACGAGATCTTCGACGTCGGCGGGTTTCACTTGGGGAACGCGAGCGAGAAGACCGCGAATGACCTCACCCGCGAGCTCGTCGGGACGCTTGAGAGCGAGCGAGCCTTTGTGCGCACGACCGACGGCGGAACGAACTGCATCGACGATGACGATTTCCATGGCTGCTCCTAGTTCCGCAACGGCTTGTTGTTCATCAGCATGTACTGCATGCGCTCGAGTGATTTCGGCTCGCCGCAGAGCGAGACGAAGGCTTCGCGCTCGAGGTCGAGCATCTCTTGCTCGGTGACGGGCTTCGACGCGCCGCTCGCGCCGCCGCACAAAACGACGGCGAGCTTCTTCGCGATCTTCGCGTCGTGCTCGCTCGCGTAGCCGCCGGCGACGAGCGTGTCGATCATCATGCCGAGGGTGGCGATTCCGTTTTCTCCGGGGAGCAAATACGAGCGCGGCGCTTGCGGGTGGTAGCCCGAATTCGCGATCCCGACGACGCGCGCTTTCGCTTCGTGAAGCTGGCGCGCGCGATCGAACGAGATGCCGTCGTGCCATCGGAAATAACCGAACGACTTGGCCTCGACGCCGCTCGTCGCGACCTTCGCGAGCGCGATGTTCTTGAACGTTTGCGTGACCGCTTCGTACGTGTTGACGGTGGTGCCGTCGGGGATCGATTCGAGCGCGCGCCACAGCATGTTCATGTTGCCGGCGCCGCCGGGAATGAGACCGACGCCCACCTCGACGAGGCCCGCGTAGGTTTCAGCCGCGGCCTGTACGCCGTCGGACGCGAGACACATTTCGAGACCACCGCCGAGCGTCATGCCGAACGGCGCCGCGATGACCGGAACGCGCGCGTACTTCAAGCGCTGCATCGCGTCCTGCAGGTTCTTCACGATGCCTTCGATCTGTTTCCAATCTTGCGCGCCTGCCGCCATCACGATCAGCATCAAGTTCGCGCCGACCGAGAAGTGCTCGCCTTCGTTGAAGATGAGCATGCCCGCGAAATCTTTTTCCGCGCGTGCCACGGCGTCGTGGAACATCGAGATGACGTCGGGATCCAAGCTGTTCGCTTTCGTCTTGAACGTGAGCCCGAGCACGCCGTCGCCGAGATCCCACGCTTCGGCGCCGTCGTTCTTGAGGACCGGCGATGCCCCTCTGCGCGCATTTTGCAGGGTAATTTCCCTGGGATCGCGCTTTTGCTCGACGTATTTCCCTTGGAGCGGCTCGAACACGGCGCCGTCTTTGTAGAAGCTCGTCGCGCCGCTCGATTTCATTTTCAAGATCGCGTCGGGCAGCTTGATGCCGTCCTTCTGCATGCGGTCCACCGTGGCGGCGAAGCCGAGCGCGTCCCACACCTCGAACGGACCGAGCTCCCAGTTGTAGCCCCACTTCATCGCGTCATCGATCGCGACCACGCTGTCGGCGATCTCGCCGAGCCTGCGCGCGGAATACGAGAGGCTGCGCGACAACACCTTCCACGCGAACTCTCCCGCCTTGCCGGGATCGGCCACGAGCTTTTTGACGCGCTCTTTCGGATCCTCGATCTTCGAGAGAGATTTCGTCGCCTGTTTGATCGCGTCGTCGCCACCCTTCGGGCGGTACGCGAGCGTCTTCGGATCGAATGTCTCGATCTCCTTGTTTTTCCCGCGTTTGAAGAAGCCGCCCTTGGTTTTGTCGCCGAGGATTTTCTTCTCGACCATCGTGCGGATGTACGCCGGCACCTTGAAGACCTCGCGGTCTTCGTCGTCCGTGAGCGCGGCGTAGCAGTTATCGGCGACGTGCGCGAACGTGTCGAGCCCGACGAGATCGGCGGTGCGGAAGCTCGCGCTCTTCGGATGCGCCATCGGCGTACCGGTGATGTTGTCGACGTCTTCCGGCGCGAGACCGTCGGCGAGCATCTGGTGGATCGTCGCCATCATCGCGTGCGCGCCGATGCGATTGCCGACGAAGTTCGGCGTGTCCTTGCCGAACACGATGCCCTTACCCAGCACGTCACGACCGAAGCGCGCGATCGTCTCCGCGGTCTTCGGATCCGTGTCGGGCCCGACCACGAGCTCGAGGAGCTTCATGTAGCGAACCGGATTGAAGAAGTGCATCACGAGGAAGCGCTTTTTGAAGGCTTCCGAGCGTCCTTGCATCATGTCGTGGATGCGGAGGCCGCTCGTGTTGGACGCGACGATCGCATGCGCCGGCAAGACTTTTTCGAGCTTCGCGAAGAGCGCTTGTTTCGGCTCGAGCTTCTCGATGATCGCTTCGATCACGAGATCGCAGTTCTTCAATTTGTCGAGATCGTCCTCGGTGTTTCCGATCTCCACGAGCTCCGCGTTGCCTTTGGTGAAGAACGCGGCGGGCCGCGCTTTTTTCGCGTTGTCGAGACCACCTTGCGAAAATTTATTTCGCGCCCGCGGATCGCTCTTTTCTTTTTCGCTCAGATTCGGCGGAACGATGTCGAGCAGCACGGCTTGCAAGCCTGCGTTCGCGAGATGCGCGGCGATGCCCGCGCCCATGACTCCGGCTCCGATGACGCCTACCCGACGAATCGTGTTGTGCATGATGCACGCCTCTTTCGCGCCATTTTCACGTGAGCGCAAGATGCGCGGCCGTGCAGGTTTGGCGCCGCCCTTTTTTGGGGTAGTCCTCTTCGCATGGCCAGTCGACCCGCTCTCGCCGCCACCGGGCTCGCGCTTCTGTTCGCTGCGTTCACGGCGTGCAAGTCACCGCCGGACGAAGTGCCGCCGCCGCCGCCCGTGTCGAGCGCGCCGCCGCTCTCTTCGAAGGCGGCGACGCCGTTGCCCGATTCGCCCGAGACCGCGTTGTCCGTCACCGACACGTTTCCGACGACCATGGGCTCTCTCGAGATCACGCCGATTCACCACGCGGCGGTCCTCTTCAAATGGCGCGGCAAGAATTTTTACGTCGATCCGGTCACGAACCTCGAGACGCTCCCGAAGGCCGATTGGATTTTCATCACGCACAGCCATCCCGATCACCTCGACGAGGCCACGCTCACGCGTCTCAAGAAGGCGGGCACCCAAGTCGTCGGGCCGCAGGAGGTCGCGGAGAAAACGCACGTCGACGTCGTGCTGAAGAACGGCGAGAGCAAAGATCTCGGCGACGTGAAAGTGGAGGCGGTGCCCATGTACAACCTCGTTCGCGGGCCTACACCCGGCGCCCACTATCACGACAAAGGTCGCGGCGACGGATACGTCTTCACGTTCGGCGACAAGCGGATTTATGTGTCGGGCGACACCGAGTGCACGCCGGAGGTGAAGGCGCTGAAAAATATCGACGGCGCATTTCTTTGCATGAACCTGCCGTACACCGAGACGGCGCAAGAAGCGGCCGAATGCACGCTCGCGTTCAAGCCGAAGGTGGTTTTTCCGTACCACTGGCAACAGCGAGATCCGTCGCTTCCCCCGCAAAAACCAGAGGATTTCAAATCGCTGGTGAACGCAAAAGATCCGTCGATCGACGTACGCATTCGCCGTTGGTACTGAGGTAGACCTCGACCTAGACCTAGCGCCTAGCCCTAGGTGTCAACTTCGACAGATAGCTGTTGAAATGAGCAATTAGCCTCGGTCGAGGCCTAGGTTCAGGTCGGGGTCGGGTCAGGATCTCGTTCTACTTCAGCAGCCACTTGAAGAGCATTTGCTTCGTCGTTTGACGCGCCACGCTCGCGATCGAATCGACGAGCGGGATTTCTTTTGGACACACTTCCACGCAGTTTTGGGCTTTTCCGCAGCCGGCCACGCCGTCTTCGCCCATCACGGTCTCGAGACGCTCGCTCGCGTGGAGCTTTCCGCTCGGATGCAGATTGAAGAGCCGCACTTGATTCAGCGCGGCGGGTCCCACGAATCCGGAGGAATCGTTGATTTGCGGGCAGGCCTCGAGACAACAGCCGCACGTCATGCAACGCGAGAGCGGGTACGCCTCTTCTTGGTTCTCTTGCGATTGGCGCGGGCCCGGGCCGAGCTCGTGGGTGCCGTCGAGCTGGATCCACGCGTGCACTTTTTTGAGATCGCCGAACATCCGCGAGCGGTCGACGACCAAGTCGCGGACGAGCGGGAACTTGCTCATCGGCTCGAGGGTGATCGTCTCGCCATGGGGCGAAATCGCGTCGACGAGCGCGGTGCACGACTGACGCACTTTGCCGTTCACGAGCATCGTGCACGAGCCGCAGACTTCTTCGAGACACACCGACTCCCACACGACGGGCGCGACCTTCTCGCCTTTCGTGGTCACGGGATTTTTTCGAATCTCCATGAGCGCGCTGATGACGTTCATGCGCGGCTGCCAGGGCACGACGAATTCTTCCCAGCGACGGGTCTCGGGCCGATGCGGGCCGTCTTGGCGGCGAATCTTGAGCTTGACGGTGCGTTCCATGATCAGGCCTCGGCGCGATTTTCGGATTTTTCGTCTTCATGATCGTCCGATTTTTTCGCGGTTTCCGACGCCGCGCCGGCCGTCTCGTATTTTCGTACGCGCGGCGTGACGAGGCTCACGTCGACGGCGTCGCTCGCGTGCATCGGTGCTCCGTGGATCGAGTAGTCGATGCCTCGCACGTACTTGATCGAGTTGTTTTGGTTGCCTTCGCCGGCTTCGTGCATGGCGAGCGTCGTGCGGAGCCAGTTCTTGTCGTCGCGTTTTTCGAACGCGGGTTTGAAATGTGCGCCGCGTGACTCGTCACGATTCCTTGCGCCCTGCGCGATGACGCGCGCGATGACGACCATGTTGAAGAGATGGCGGATGAACGGCGCGCCCTGGTTGGCGTGTGTGGCTTGATCGGTGACGCCGCATTTTCGCGCGCGGAGCTCGATGTCGTCGATCTTCTCGATGACTTTGTCGAGCACCCCGTTGTCGCGCTCGATCGTGCAGTCGCGGAGCATCGTCTCCGCGAGCTCTTGGTGGAGCACGTAAGGATTTTCGTCGCCCTCCATGTCGAGGATCGATTTGTAATGGTCCTCTTCGCGTTTGCGCGCCGCTTCGAACACCGACTTCGACGTGTCGCCCGTGCTGGCTTTGCGCATGTTCTTCACGTACGTCGCGATGGCCGGGCCGGCCGCCATGCCGCCGTAGATGCACGAGAGGAGCGAGTTCGCGCCGAGGCGATTGGCGCCGTGGTACTGGTAATCGCATTCGCCGCACGCGTAGAGCCCTTCGATGTTCGTGGCTTGGTTGCGGGGCGATCCGATGACGAGCGATCCCGAGTGCGATCGCTCGAAGTCGACCCACAGTCCGCCCATCGAATAATGCACGGCGGGGAACACGCGCATCGGATTCGTGTACGGGTCCTCGCCGACGAATTTTTCGTAGATCTCCAAAATGCCCGCGAGCTTTTTTCGAAGCATCTCTTCGGGCATGTGCGTGAGATCGAGATAGACCTCGTTCTCATTTTTCTTCGTCTTCGGATCGTAGACGCCGCGCTTTTCGTGAAAGCATTTCTTGAAGAGCTCGCGCGCGGCGATGTCGCGCGGCACGAGATTTCCGTAGCCGGGATATTTCTCCTCGAGGAAATATTCGCGGTCTTTTTCGGGGATTTCGCGGCCTTTTCGCGCATCGCGCGGATCGCGAGGGACCCACACGCGGCCTCCTTCGCCGCGCGCGCTCTCGCTGATCAAACGCAATTTGTCGGCGCCGGGGATCGCCGTGGGATGCACTTGGATGAACTCGCCGTTCGCGTAACACGCGCCTTGGCGATAGACGGCGGCGGCGGCGGTGCCGGTGTTGATGACGCTGTTCGTGGATCGACCGAAGACGATTCCGCAGCCGCCGGTCGCGAGGCACACCGCTTCGCCGGAGAACGCCTCGATCTCCATCGACTTCAAATCTTGCGCGACGATGCCGCGCGCGACGCCGTCGTCATCGCGCACGATGGAGAGAAAATCCCAGAGCTCGAATTTGCGGACCATCTTCTCGCCGCGAATGACCGAGCCTTTCGAGTCTTCGACGTCGAGGGTCTCGTAACGGCGCACTTGCTCGTCGAGCGCATAGAGAAGCTGCTGGCCCGTCGTGGCGCCGGCGAACGCCGTGCGATGAAAGAGCGTGCCGCCGAACCTTCGAAAATCGAGAAGACCTTCGGCGGTGCGATTGAACGGCACCCCCATGCGATCGAGCATGAACACGATGCCCGGCGCCGCGTCGGCCATGCCCTTCACGGGCGGTTGGTTCGCGAGAAAATCTCCGCCGTAAACGGTTTCTTCGAGATGCACCGCGGGCGAGTCGCCCTCGCCTTTCGTGTTCACGCTCGCGTTGATGCCGCCTTGCGCGCACACCGAATGCGACCTCTTCACCGGCACGAGCGAGAAGAGATCGACTGGAACGCCGGCCTCGCACAGCTTGATGACGGTCATGAGACCGGCGAGGCCTCCGCCGACCACGATCACGCGACGGACTTTTTCGGAGCCCTTTCCGTTCGGCTTCGCAGGCATTGCGAACGATATAGGGCCAGAGCGCGTAGCGCGTCCAGCGAGGCTCCGAATCGAGACCGAGACCTAGGCTCGACGAGCGCTCTACGGCGGGCACTTCGCGGCGGGGGGCATCGGCGGCTCGTGCGCTTTCGGCCAGCCCGTCGCGAGCGAGAGGATCGTCGCGCCGCCGAGCAGAAAAAGAAGCGCCGCAAATGCACCTGCGCGAAATGTCGATCGCCTGAGGGCCATCGCATCGTTCGGCTTTCGCGAGAAGGAGAACGAAATGAGGCCGTACGCGAAATGAAAGAGCGTCGCGAACAGCCCTAAAAAATAGCCGATCGCGCGCCACGGCACGCCGCGCACCGTCGTCGACAAATGCATGCTCGCGATATCGAAGAGACCGTCGACGGGTATGCGCCCGAGCATGCGCGCGATCGGCAGCTCCCACATGTGCCATGCGATGAACACGAGCGCGGCGATGCCGCTCGCGCGGAGAAGGAGCCGAAAGCGATGGTCCGGGTAAGGATACGCGTCTTCTTTTTCCGTTTTGTCGAACGCGAGGACGACGCCATAGAGCGCATGAAATGCGAGCGGCGCGAGAATGAAGACGATCTCGAAGGCGAGGCCGGCGCGCGAGCGATCGAGCCACAGGACGCGCGCATCGAACGCGGCGCGGCTCTTCATCGCGCCCGCCGTCGCCCAGAGATGCTCGACGAGAAACGCGCCGAGCGGTACGACTCCTGAGAGCGCGTGGAGCCTCCGAACGACATTCGATCGCCGCACGAAGACCTCCATGCGAAAAGAGGTATCGACGAGCCGCGTGTGACGTCAAGGAATGCGGTGCCGAGTCGACGCGCGCTTGGTCGCACGTGCGGGATCGGCGCGATCTTGGCCGTTCTCGCCACCTACGCGTGCGGCGGCGGATCGAGCGAAGGCAGGCCGGTCGCCACTGTCGCGAGCACGACGGCATCGGCAGCGGCGCTCGACGACATTCGCGATGCGTGGGACGACCGCGCGACCGACGCTGACGAGCTGCGTCTGAAGCTCGATCGATTCCTCCGCCTCTATCCCGACGATGGCGCGATCGATCTCGTGCACATCTACTACGCGCATCTTCTTCTCGACTCGAACGACGTCGCGGGCGCGGAGCGAGAGCTCGCCGCGGCCGACCTGCCGAAAAAATATTGGACGACGCCGCACGAAGGCAGCACGCGCAATTTTTATCTCATCGCGCGCGCGCGGCTTTTGCGCATGCAAGGTCGGCCGGCGCCCGCGTTCGAGCTGCTCCGACGGCTCGCGGGCAAGATCGTCGATCCCCAGGTTTTCGAGCTGTTTCAACGAGAGATCACGCTCGACGCCGTTGCCTCGCATCAAAATTACGAAGCCATCGCGTACATGGATTCGTGGCTGCGCAACGCCGACGAGGACGACCGCGAGGTCGCGCGCGCAGAAATTCCGAAGGCGCTGCGCGCGATGCCGACCGACGTGCTCGAGAACTCGCTGCGTGCGATGCGCGCGAACGAAACGCCCTCGGGTTACGGCATCGAGGTCCAAAGGCTCATCAGCGCGCGCCTCGCGGAGGTCGCCGTGCAGACGGGAAATACGCGGCTCGCGAATTGGCTCGTCGATCCGAGCGCAGGCGGCATGCCGATCTTGGACAGCGACGCAGGCCTTCTCGTGAGTGAGCTCGCGACGCGCCATCACGATGTCACCACCGTCGATCGACGCAGCATCGGGCTCATCTTGCCGGCGGGCAACGACATGCTCCGCGATCAAGCTGCCGACGTGATGCGCGGCGTCGCCTGGGGCCTCGAGCTGCCGCGCGTCGATCCGAATGGCGGCGATCAGACACGCCTCGTCACGCGCGACGACGGCGGCCATTCCGATCAGCTCGAAGCCGTGCTCGACGACGTTTCGGGCGAAGGCGTGGCCGTCATCTTGTGCGCCATCGACACCGTGTCCGCCGATCGCGCCGTGCGATGGTCCGAGCAAAAGCACGTGCCCGTGCTCACATTGGCCGCGAATTCCAAGCAAAATCCCGTGCACTATGCATATGTTTTGGGCGTGCCGCCGCAAGAGCAGCTCGACGTGCTCGCGAATGCGCTCACGCCGATTGGCGGCGGAAAGCGAAAGGTCGCGCCCGTCGTCGACAGCGATCTCGTCGACGATGCGGCGAGCACGTTCGCGTCGCATCCGAATCTCGTTCCGTTTCAGCCAGTCGCGTGTGAGCTCGGCGCGACGCGTCCAGGCGAGGCGCGATTTCCGCTCGCGGCGTGGGAGAAGGCGGGTGTGAAGACGTGGTTCGTCGCGGGCCCCGAAGACTGCGCGCACGATCTGCTCCATGAAATCGGACCGCAGCGCGATGCGATCATCGGGCTCTCGCTCGAGGCGGAGGGCGCGACCGACCAAGGTTTGCTCGCGCGCGTGCTCGGTGTGGCGGCGGGATCGATTCCGTATTTTCCGGGGACGGTCGCGCCAGACGCGGACATCGCGAAGTTCACGAAGAGCTTCGGCGCGAATCCGACATGGGCTTCCGCGCTCGGACGTGACGCTGCGATTTTGGCGAGACGCGGCGTCGCATCGTTGCCGCTCGACACGACGTCGGATGCGAGCGAGGTCGCGAAGCGGCGCGCGGCGGTTGCAGCGGCGCTCGGAACGGCGAAGGCGTCGCTCTGGACGAGCGAGACGAGCGGCTTCACGTCATCGCATCGCCTGAATCGTGCGCTTCGCGTCGTGGACGCTCCGCACGGAAAGTGACGCGCGAACGAAGTCGGCTCAGAATGAAGTGAGATGAGCCGCGCTTCGCTTCTCGGTTTGACGCTTGCCTTGCCTGCCCTCGGCGCGGCGTTTTTTGCGTGTCAAAAAGAAGACCCGCGTCCCGCCGTTTCGAACGGCCCGGGCGTGTTCGATCC
>JAICXU010000504.1 GCA_025934595.1 Polyangiaceae bacterium
GCCGAGCGCCGCAACCGCGGAATGCGGGCCCGCGGAGGCGAGCGTCGAGCCGAGCGATGGCGGCGCGGACGGTCGAACGCTGGCGGGAGCATACGGGTCGATTTGCTGCGGCACCGATTGCACGGCCGAAAGCGGGCCGGCTGCGGAATGCGCGCCGCTCATGCTCGGCGGGGGAACGCTGCGCGGAGCGTCGTCGTCGAAGAGCGAGCCCGATGCGAGCGGGGTGGACTTCGCGCGGTCGGCGCCTTGCGGATCGCTGAGCGCGGCCGCCTGCAAATCGACAACGCCGGAGTCGCCGCTCGCGCTCGACAAGGGCGACGAGGGCGTGGCGACGGGAATCTTGGCGCTTGCGGGCTTCGTGCTGGACGGAGGCGGCGTCGCCGCCAACTTCGCCAAATCCTTGAAGCTCGTACGTTCGCGCTGACGTTCCACCTGCCCCATTCCAGCCTCCACCTTGCTCGGTGTATCCGCGTCAGCCGCACCCTGGTTGCGCTCGCTGCGGGACACTCCTGAAGAAGGCGGGGGTATACTACTCGCGCGGGCCATCGGCACGTCGATTTGGGAAGATTTTTCCTCTGCCGCGGCTTTTTCGTCCGCCCATTCTTCGGCGGTCGCAGGGAAGGGAGCCGCGACGAGGGCGTCGTCCGTGATCGAAAGCTTCGATTTCGGGGGAAAATTCGCCCGAATCTTGGTCATGGTTTTCGCGGCTGCGGCCTCGTCAGCGTGCCCGCCGATGGCCGGCCAGGCTGCGAGCGCGTCGTCTATTTTCTTGTCGTCCATCTTGCTCATGCGACCTCGCCTTCGAGGTCGATACCCCTCTCACGCAGGAAATCTCGCAGCTTTCGACGAGCCTCGTGCACGCGCCACGCAATCGTGCCTTCGGGCGCGCCCAAAATCGACGACGCTTCTTCGTGCGACATGCCGTCGACACACACCAAAATGAGCGTGGTTCGCAGCGTGTCCGAGAGCGAGTCGATGGCCTCGCACAAGATGGCGTACATTTCCTTTCGCCCCGCGTCTCCTTGCGGATCGGCGAGCGCGCTCGGACGTCTTTCGACGAGGAACGCGTCCATGCGTGCGTCGTTTCGCGGATCGCTCTGCACCGTGCGCGAGCTCTTTCGCGAGCGAATGTGATTGAGCGAGAGATTCACGGCGATGCGATAAAACCAGGTGTACGGCTCGCTGCGCCCGTCGAACCGCGCGAGCGCCTGGTACGCGCGAATGAACGTCTCTTGGGCGACGTCCTCGGCCTCCGATCGATCCCGCAGCATGTGCGCGGCGAGGCGAAAAATGCGGGGCTGGTGCTTGCGCACGAGCTCGCCGAAAGCTCCCATGTCGCCCTGGCGCGCCCGCTCGATCAACTCCCGGTCCGACGGTTTGCTCATCGTTTTTTGCGTCGTCCGCGCGTTCTTCACGAAGCATGACGTCACGAGCCGAAAGCCGGCCCGTGCCGAGGATGCTTCGTTCAGGCTGATGGACGATACCGCGCTCACGAGGGTTCGACAAAAGTCGAGCCGTTTGCCTTGGAAGCGGCCTCTTTCTCGGGGGATTTCGATGAAAACGCGCTTTTTTCGACCGCGATGAAGAAGTGCGAAATTTCGGGCGCGCCCGGAACGAAGACGCATGGTCGGAATCAGAAGACGGGCTGAATCGTTGGCCCGGGTCATCATCCTCGGGGCATTTTGCGCGGAGCGAGTGAATGCGTAGATTGGAGGGCCCATGGCCCAGTCGACTGAGACGTCGGAACCGGTAGCGCCTGCTGGCGGTGCGGCGGATGCAGCCGAGGAGTTGCGACGCGCTCTCTCTGTAGAGGAGGGCGGCCGACGATGGCTTCGTCGCGCGGGCATCGCGGGCGCGATCGTTCTCTTGATTGCGGCGGGCCTCGTCTGGCGCATGAAGCATCGCCCGGCGGCAGCGGCGAAATACATGACCGCGGAAGCGCAAGCCGGCGACGTGATCGAAAAAGTACAGGCGACGGGCGCGGTGCAGCCGGTTTTGCAAGTGAACGTCGGCGCGCAAGTGAACGGGCGTGTGACGGAGGTCGACGTCGACTTCAACTCCATCGTGCACAAGGGCGATCCGCTCGCCGTGATCGATCCGAGCATCTACAACAATCAAGTCTCCGCGCAGGCGGCGAGCCTCCTCGGTCAACGCGCACAGCTCGAGCAAGCCCGTGCGCAAATGGAAACGACGCGCGCGCAGATGGACACCTCGCGCGTCGTCTACGAGCGCACGCAGAAATTGTTCGCGCAGAATTTGGCTTCGAAAGCCGACCTCGACACGGCGAAGGGCCAGTACGACGCCGCGAGGGCCACGTTCGACGCCGCGGGCGCAGCGGTGAGCTCGCAGCAAGCGGCGATTCAATCGCAGAGCGCGCAGCTCAATCAGACGAAGACGAACCTCGGCTACACGAAAATTTTTTCGCCGGTCGACGGCGTCGTCGTCACGCGTGGAATCGATCCGGGCGCCACGGTCGTCGCGAGCTTTCAGGCGCCGGTGCTCTTCGTCATCGCGCAGGATCTCCGAAGGATGCGCGTGCTCGCCGACATCGACGAAGCCGACGTCGGCAAGCTCCAAGAGAAGATGCCCGCCGAAGCCGTCGTCGACGCGTTTCCGGGCGACGTCTTCCACGGCATCGTGCAGCAGGTTCGGTTCTCGCCGACCACGAACTCCGGCGTCGTCACGTACTCGGCCGTCATCGAGGTCGACAATCCGGAGCAAAAGCTGCGTCCGGGAATGACGGCCACCGTCACGATCCGCACGCACGAAGCGAAGGGCGTGATGCGCATTCCGAACGCCGCGCTTCGTTATCGTCCGACGCCGCCCGAAGGTCCCGACGGCAAGCCGATCCCGCAGCCGCCCGAGCCTCCGCTTCCGAAAGGCCAAGGCCGCGTGTACGTCCTCACCGACGACAAGCCGGGCGAGGAAAAAGCGGAGCAGCGCACGATCCAAGTCGGCATCACCGACGGCATCGAGACCGAGGTGAAAGGCGGGCTCACGCCGGGCGCGAAGATCGTCACCGACGAGCTCGATCATCCGAAGAAAAAAGGCCTCTTTTAAATGAGCCAGGCGTCTGGTCAGGACGCGCACGCGCCTGTGCGCCATTCCGACGACGCGCTGATTTCGATCCGCCGCGTCACGAAAGACTACGTCTCCGACGCGGGTCTCGTCCGCGCGCTCCGCGAGGTCGACCTCACGATCGAAAAAGGCGATTTCGTCGCGATCGTCGGCACGAGCGGCTCGGGAAAATCGACGCTCATGAACATCCTCGGTTGTCTCGATCGCCCGACGCGCGGCACGTACACGCTCGCCGGCGTCGACGTCGGCGGTCGCACGAACGACGGTCGTGCGCTCGTTCGGAATCGCCTGATCGGCTTCATTTTCCAGGGATTCAACTTGCTGCCGCGCACGACGGCGCTCGAGAACTGCGAGCTGCCGCTCCAATATCGCGGCGTGCCCGCGAAGGAGCGTCGCGAGCGCGCGATGGCCGCGCTCGAAGCCGTCGGCCTCGGCGATCGCACGCATCACACGCCGAACCAGCTCTCGGGCGGTCAGCAGCAACGCGTGGCGATCGCGCGCGCGCTCGTCACCGATCCGCCGCTGCTCCTCGCCGACGAGCCGACCGGCAATTTGGATTCGCGTACGAGCTACGAGGTGCTGTCGCTCCTGCAGCGTCTCAATCGTGAAGTCGGCATCACGATCGTGCTCGTCACGCACGAGCCCGACATCGCTGCGTGTGCGAAGCGCGTCGTGCACGTCCGCGACGGCCGCATCGTCTCCGACACGCTGAACTCACCGCCGCTCTCGGCGGCCATCGAGCTCGCGAAAATTCCTCCGCCCGACAAAGGCGCCGGACCCGAGACCGAGCA
>JAICXU010000786.1 GCA_025934595.1 Polyangiaceae bacterium
CGACCTCGACGAGACCGAAGCGGCGCGTCGGAAGCGGAAATGTTTTTGCGCGCTGGAGCGACCTCACGGCGATGCCGAGCTTGCGCGCGCCCGAGCATCGCGCCCACGCGTTTCCGGTGCCGAGCGGCAAGATGCCGATCGTCGGAAACGGCTCGTTTTCCCGATAAAAATGCTGCATCGCGTTCAGGAGCGCGACCGATGTGCCGTCACCCCCCGCGGCGAGTATCGCGGTTGGAGCCTTGAGCGACGCGAGCCACGCTTCGATCTCGCCGATGCTCTTCGTGAGCTTGACGTGCGCGCGCGGAAGCTCACGCGCGAGCTGCGCGGCGATGCGGCGGCCACCGCGCTTCGCGTTCGCGTTCACCAAATCGCGAGGCCATCGCCGTGGTACGAGGCGGCTTTGTCCAAGCCATCCAGACTAGGAGGGCGCTTCGGATTCGTCTGCCATGTTTTCGTCAGCGCCTGTCCGGACGCGCGCCCGATTCATCTGCTCAGGACGAGAAGCCGCTCTCGATGGCGCTCCGCACTTCTTCCATGAGCTTCTCGCGGCTGGCTTTTCCCGGCGGAAACTTCGACGCGTCGATCGGCGCGTGCATCGTCACCTTGACGCGCGCGCCCGCGATCGAGCGCACGCCTTTCGCCACCAAGATGTCGCGGGTGTGATCGAGCGTGATCGGCAGGATTTCGAGGCCCGCATCCATGGCGAGCGCGAAGCCGCCTTTCTTGAAGGGACCGAGCGCGCCCGTCTTGCTTCGAGTTCCTTCCGGCGCAATCCACACGTGCGTGCCTGCCGCCATTTTCTGCTTCGCGACCTCGAGGCTCTTCATCGCGCTCTGACGATTTTGTCGATCGATCGAGATGAATCCCGCTTCGCGGATCGCGGGACCGAAGATCGGAACTTGGAAGAGCTCCTTCTTCGTGATCATGCGGATGTTCTTGCCGATGACGAAAAAGAGGATCGGGATGTCGTAGAGCGACTGATGGTTGCTCATGACGAGATACGTCTTGCCGGGCTTCATGTGCTCGCGGCCGCGCACCTCGATGTCGACCTTCGCGTGCTTCACGATTTTGTGACACCACGACTCGAGGCGATCGTCGCACGCCTCTTTCGTCACGCGATCGAGCGCCGCGTCGACGACGGTGGGCCAGCTGATGGCGAGCGTCTCGTAGATGTTCGCCAGAGTGAGGCCTAGGCTCTTTTTGCCGCGGCCCTCGGGACCGCGCTCTTCGCTGCGCATTCCGGCCGCGAGCTTAGATCAAAAAGGGGAGCGCGCGCAGCCGTGCGCGCTAGGTCACAGTTGGCCTTGCGATTACGGGTGGCCCCTCGTAGCATCGGCGCCCCAGCCGAGTGCTGCTTTTGTGCTGAAATACTCAGGACGCGCGCAAGCCTGCGCGCTACCGGAGGACGCACCTCATCGCGCCCTCGCTCCATGCCGCTGACGACTCAATCGAGGCCTCCCCACGCCGATGACCGTATCGAAGATCCGCAACGCACTAGGCGTGCTTCAGGACGACCCGGAGAGCGAGCGCGCATGGCGCGACCTCGGCGACGAGGTACGTCAAACGGAAAAAGCAGAAGCGGCGGCGACGGCGCTGATCCTCGAGTCGGCACGTCGCGCGCACGAAGGGCGCCGCGAATACGACGCGGTCGCGCGCCTTTTGAAGGTGGAAATCCTCCTCGCGAAAGGCACCGATCGCGAGGCCGTCCTCACCGCCGAGCTCGCGCGCGTCTACGACGAAGAGGTCCTCGACGACGCGGAGGCCACGAAGGCCTACGAGAAGCTCCTCCTTTTGAAGCCGGGAGATCTGGCGGCCGAAGATGCGCTCGATCAAAGCGCAGCGAAGCGAGACAAGTGGCCGGAGCTCGTCGCGAAGTACGAAGAGGAGGCCGACAAGACGAGCGAGGTGGCGTTCAAGAGCTCGCTCCTCGTGTCGGCGGCCGAGGTCGCGTATCGCTACGGACGTCCCGCGCTCGAAGGCAAAGAAGGAAAAAAGAGCAAAAAGAAGCTCGAAAATCTGCTCGAAGACATCAGCTCGCGGCTCGCGCGAAGCCTTGCCATCGATCCGAAAAACAAGCGCGCCGTCCTTCTTCTCGAGCGGATCTATCGACAGGGCGAGAGCTACGACGCGCTCTCGGCGATGCTCGAAGAGCACGCGATCGAGACGCCTTCGAAGGAGGAGCGCGTCGCCACGCTGCTTCGCCTCGCGCGCGTCTACAAGCACAACTTGAAGTCCGACGACGGCGCCATCCGCGCCTACGAAGCCGTCAACGATCTGCAGCCGGGAAATTCCACGGCCACGAGCGCGCTCGTCGACTACTTCACAGCGAAAGAAGATTGGGACAGCCTCATCGCGCTTTATGACGAGCAGCTCACGACCGGCCTCGCGCGCGGCGCGGCGGAGGTCGGCGTCGTGCTGCAGATCGCGATGGTGCAATGGAAGATGCGGCGCCGTCCGGACGCGGCGCTCCCTTACTTCGAGCGGCTGCGCAA
>JAICXU010000239.1 GCA_025934595.1 Polyangiaceae bacterium
ATGCGTGAAGTCGCCGGTGCCGAGCGTGAACGCCGCAGTGAGCGTCGCGCTCTGCGACTCGACGTCGTTCGCATCGGTGCCTTCCTCGGCGAGCGCAGCCGAATCGTCAGCGCTCGATCTCGGGCTGCGGTTCGAGCAGCCGAGGGCGATCATGCCGGCGATCCCCGCGAAAAAAACGGAGCGCACCGCCGACGTGCGGAAAGTCCAGAGCGGCAGCGTGTCTCGTGTGCGTCGCATGATGGCTTCGAGCTCGAAGATCCTACCCTGAGACTCGCACGCTTCATGCCCGACGCGGCGGGCTCGCTCGATACGAAAGGAGCTGAAATCTAAGCTCGTGCGCATTTTGCCCTCGTGGACCTGCGAGCGTTCACCTGGACCAACGGACGAACCTGCGTGCGCGGAGGAGGTGGTGTAGCGTGGTTTTTCATGACGCATGGGTCCACACGTGCACGCGTTTTTCATTGGTTCGTTCAAGGGGGCGCGATCAAAAAGCCGGACGGTACGATGGTCCCCATCGATGTCGATCCCGTGCATGTCGGACGGGACGAAGGGGCGCAGATCGTTTTGACGGATCCCGAGGTGAGCGCGATGCATTGCGAGCTCCGCGCCGTCAGCGAAGGGATCTTGGTGCGCGATCTCGGCAGCACCAACGGCACGTACATCGGTACGATCCGCGTCCAAGAAGCGGCGATCACGACGCCCACCGAGATCACGGTCGGCACGACGAAGCTTTTTCTCGAGCCGTCCGCGAAGAAGAAAGTCGACGTCGGATTTTCGGACGCGTTCGGTCCGCTCGTCGGCAGCTCGCCGAAGATGCGACGCGTCTTCAGCGTGCTCGAGAAAGTGGCGGCGACGCCCCTCAGCGTTCTCATTCTCGGCGAAACGGGAACGGGAAAAGAGGTCGTCGCGCAATCGGTGCATGACGCGAGCCCGCGAAAAGACAAAGCGTTCGTCGTCGTCGATTGCGGATCGATCCCGCCGACGCTCGCGGAGAGCTTGCTCTTCGGTCACGAAAAAGGCGCATTCACGGGCGCGACCGAGCGTCGAAAAGGCGCGCTCGCCGAAGCGGACGGCGGCACGCTTTTTTTGGACGAGCTCGGCGAGCTCCCGATCGATTTGCAACCGAAGCTGCTGCGCGCGCTCGCCGAGAAACAGGTGAAGCGAGTGGGCGGAAATTCGTTCGAGCCGATCGACGTGCGCGTGCTCGCAGCGACGCGTCGTGATCTCGGCGCAGAGATGAACGCCGGTCGTTTTCGCAGCGACCTCTTCTTCCGCATCGCGCAAGTGCGTGTGGAGCTGCCGCCGCTTCGCGAGAGGCTCGCGGATCTTCCGCTGCTCGTCGAGGACATCTGCAAAAAAGTCGGCAAGGCCGAGCACGCACCTGCCGTCGTCGCGTGGATCGAGCAGCGCATGTCGTCGCACGATTGGCCGGGAAATGTGCGGGAATTGGTGAACGTCGCATCGGTCGCAGCGACGCTCGCCGACACGCCGGGCGCGATCGACGACGTGCTCACGCTCGCGCGAGATCCCGTCGATGCCCCGCGCGGCATCGGACCCGCGACGGCGTTCAGTGAAGCGAAGCGATCCGCGGTCGCCGCTTTCGAGCGCGACTACTTCATACAGCTCGCGAAACGATCGCAAGGAAACGTGAGCGAAATGGCGCGGCAAAGCGGCATGGAGCGGCATCACGTGCGCGCGTATTTGCGCAAGTATCACATCGACAAGGGAGCGCAGTAAGAGGACCGAGACCTCGGCCGAGGCCTCGGAGGTCGCGTCAGAATTTTCCGCTGACGACCACGTTGCTCGCACCTGCCGTCACCGTCACCGCACGTTCTTTCGCTCCTGCGATGTAGAACGTCGCGAGCCCCGCGGTCGCGACGCCGAGCGCGATCGGAATCGCGAGCGTCGCGTAGAACGTGCTCACGCGCGAGTCGTAGCCCGAACGAACTTCGTCGTTGTGCGGATCGTTTTGGATCGCGCTCAAGTGATTCGAGGCTTGAAAGGACGTGGCCGACACGTACGCCGCAGCGGGGATCACGATGCTCGCGAGCGTCGCGCCCCCGGCGATGCCCAAAACCCACGGTGAAAAAGGGTGATCGGTGCGCTTCTCCAATCGCACGCCCGCGCGTGGCGGAGGAAACGCGGCATCGGGAGCGAGCGGCGAAGGCTCCGGTTGGACGTTCGAAACGAGTGGCGTGAGCGAGCTCGGCTGCATTTCGAACACCGACCCTGCCGCGATCTCGACGCGGTGGGAGCTCGCCGACGTCGTGCCCGGATCGATCGTCACGACGTGCGAGCCAGGCTCCACGTACGCGACGAAGCCTGCGGGTCGCGGATCGCGATCGTCGATCTTCACCTCGACGGGAACGGCGCCGCGATCGACCACGATCTTTCCCTGCTTCGCATCGAGCTCGCGCAATCTTGCGATCGCCTGTTTTTCTTCGTCGATCACGAGCGGCGCGATCGTGTCGCCCGACTGCCGCCGCGTGCTCACCTGGTCGACGAAATCGAGATACGCGTCGGCGGCGTGAGAAATGTCGCGCGCGGATTCGTAGGCGCGCGCGAGATCGAACGCGATGCGATAGCCGCGGCTCGGCCCGAGCTCACGATAGATGGCTTCCCACGAGCGAATCGCGTCCCCGTATTCGCCTGCGCGATAATGCTCGAGACCGGCCTTGAAGCGTTCTCGGTACGCGTCGAGCGGATCGTCCGCGCGCACGCTTCGCGAAAGCATCACGCCCGCGACGAGAAAGAGCGCGCTAGATCGGGTTCGGGTCCACATCGAGATGCGGCGGCGTGGGTTTGTCGGCACGGGGCGCCGGCTTTTCGACGCGCGGCTTCGGTGGCTGTCGCGGTGTCAGTTTCTCCGCTCCCGCGTGTGCTGTCGAGCTCGCCGGCGCGGACGCGGCGGTTTCGTTCGACGTCGGTGTCGGAGCGGCGGACGCCACCGATGCGGGCGCGGTCGGCGCTGCGATCGCGGACGGCGACGAAGAGGAGGAGTCTGCGGGACGCGCCGCGGGCGCAGGCTCGGAATGGATCGCGAAGAGCGCCGTCGCTCCGATCGCGAGCAGGGCGGCGACGGCGACGATGGCAAGAGAGCGCGGGCGATCCGGTTTCGTGTGCGCGCGCACACTGGCGGCGAGATCGCTTTGCGACGTGCGCTCGGGGGCGAGCGAGGCGCGAAGCTCGTCAGCGAGCTCTCCAGCTTCGTTCGGCGCCGCCACCGTGAGCGCTTTTTCCAGCTTCGCTTTTCGGTTCGATGCCTGCTGCGCGAAGATTCGCTGCATGAGCGCGCGAGCTTCGCTGCCGCCCGCACAGCCTTGCTCGGACGCGAACGCACGCAGCTCGCGCGCGACGACCTGCGCGTTGTCGGGCCGATCCGAGGGATTTTTAGCCACTAATTTCATGCATAATGCACATAATTGAGGGGCCGCATCTGCGCGAACGGACTCGATCCGCGGTGGCTCGTCGAGCGCGAGATGACGCAAGACTTCCATCTCGGTGCCCTGCCACATCTTGCGACCGGTGACGCATTCGAACAGCACGGCGCCGACGCTGTAGAGATCACTGCGGCGATCGAGCGAAGCTTCGCCCATCGCCTGCTCGGGTGACATGTATGCGGTTTTGCCTTTCACCTCTCCGGTGCGAGTGAGCGCAGGCTCCGCTTCGATCTTCGCGACGCCGAAATCGAGCAGCTTCAGACCGCCTTCGTACGCGATCATCACGTTGTGCGGGGACACATCGCGATGGACGACGAGGAGCGCGGCGCCGGAATCGTCGGCGAGCTCGTGCACGGCATGAAGACCTTCGCAAATCTCCGCGACGATGAATGCGGCGAGACCCGGAGCGAGGAGCTCATTGCGTTCACGCAGCGCCGCGAGCAGATGCGCGAGCGTTTCGCCTTCGACATACTCCATCGCGAGGAAGAACTCGCCGTTCGCTTCACCGTAGGCAAAACCGTGGACGACGTTCGGATGCGAAAGGAGCGCCGCCAGCCGCGCCTCGCGAAGAAACATGTCGGTGTGTCGTTTGTCGCGCGCTCCCTCCGGCAAGAGGCGTTTCAGCGCACAAATGCGCTCGAATCCGTCGTCCGACGTCTCGAGCGCGACCTCGACGAGGCCCATGCCGCCGCGGCCGATCGCATAAAGCGGTCGATACCGTTCCAGAGCAAAGGCCGCGGGGGGCATGCGATCCCATTTTAGCGTACGCGCCCGGTTTGTTACGTTCTTCGCGTGAGATTCCGCCATGCCGTGTTTTTCGGGGTTTCGGCCGCCTGTGCGGTCGCCCTCGCGGCGGCGTGCATTCCGGATCTCCTCACCGACCCCGCCGACGCCAGTGTCGTCGTCGATGCGGGCGGCCCCGCGCGTTGCGGCGATGGAGTGATCGATCCGCCGTCCGACGAGTGCGATCCGAATTCACTGGCCGACGGCGCGCCGCAATCGATCCTCGGTTGCGGCAGCACGTGTCAGGTCGAATGTGGCGATGCCGGCGTCCGCGACCCGCGCACGAACCACTGCTACTTCGTCGGCGAGTCGGCGAGCTCGCTCAACGATGGCGAGAACAGCGCCGCGCAAATTTGCAAAAAGCTCGGGGCGCATGTCGTGACCTTCGCGGACGACACGGAACGCGCATTCGTGCTCGCCAACTTCGGAAAAATTCTCAAGGTCGGAAACAGCACTGCGTTCTGGATCGGTCTCTCCCTCGATCCCGCGAAGCTCGCGCTCGTTCCGCCCGAAAACGAAACGCTCAAGGAGCCGGGGTGGTCTCCGACGTGCTCGGGCTGCTACGCCGCGCCGAACGTGCAGGATGGCTCGATCCCTCGCCTGGTCCTCGACGCGGGTGGATCCTGCGTGCTCGATCTCGGGCCACCGGGCTGGAGCCAATTTCCTTGCTCGCAAATTCCCGGGAACGTGCCCGTGCTGTGCGAACGCGAGCCCACGGGCGATTCGTGGCGCCCGTGCAATGGGGGCTTCTGCGCGCAGATCGCCGAGACGGCGCCGGCGAAAAATTACCTCTTCTCGTTCGTCGCGGTGTCGGCCGATCAAGCACGCAATGCGTGCGCCGATCTCGGTGGCTCTTTGGCAGTATTCGGCTCTCGTCAAGAGCGAGAGACGCTCCTTCGGTCGCTCCTCGTCCATTACGACATCCTTTCGAGCCGCGATCCTTCGGCGACACCTCCCGACCAGGTGTGGATCGGTTATGCGAGCGACGACGCCGGCGCGTTCGGTTGGGACGATGACGGCGGCTTCGACGGAAGCCCTTGGGGAGACAATCAGCCTTCCGCCGACGCGTCGCTGCCGGTGAGGGCGTACGTGGATCTCGACACGGACGACTACGACCTGCAGCTCGCCCACGACGACACCGACCTGCCGCGTCCTTACATCTGCCAATACTGACGTCTAGGCGTCGAGCAGCGCGTTTGCGCAGGGCACGATCACCGCAGAAAATACGGTGTTTCGTGACATTGCGCTCGAAGCGGAGAGCCGCGCGAGCGACTTCGCGATCGCGCGTTTCACGTCGTCGCCGCCGGCGCGGACGGCCCATGCGAGCGTGCGCCATGCGAGCACCGCGTGACGTTCTTCGTCGACTGCGATGCGCCCGAGCACGTCGTGAATCGCAGAATCCGTGTATTTTGCATGTTTTTCGTGAGCGTCCATCGCCGCGAGCGTCTCCGCGACGCAGCCTTCTTCGAACGTCTCGACGGCGAGGCGCGCGAGAGTGACGTCGGCGACATGCGCGAGCGCGCCGTGCACGTCGAGCGGTGCCGGGCCGATCGGTTCGCCTGCGAACGCGCTAGCGAGCGAATACGCATCTCGCGCATGACGAGCTTTCGCCTGGCGGCGTTGCG
>JAICXU010000904.1 GCA_025934595.1 Polyangiaceae bacterium
AGACGATCGACGCGCCGCCGATCACAGCGGGGTCGGGCGCTACCGACGTTGCGTTCGTGCTCGGCAGCGCAGGATCGATTTGGCGCGATCTCTTCGCGCGCGCGCATGTATCTACCGAGCGCATTTTCGGCGAGGTGACCGAGCAGCTCGGCGACACGAAAAAAAGCGAGCTCGAGATCGCGCACGCTCGCGTGATCGGTCTCGACGAAGACGGCAAGCCGCGCATCCTCACGTTCGCCGACGAAACCGGCGCGTTCGACGTCGTCGCGCCGCCCAGCGTCGACGAATGGTACGCCGCGCTCGACGCCACGCAGACGAGCGCGCCCGTTCGCTTCGTTCCCGGCACGAAATACGCGCTGAAGCTCGACGTATCGCCGAGCGGCGAGCTCCGCACGAAATTGATCGACGGCGACACCCACGCGCCCGTCACCGCGCGTCTCCTCGTGCACGGCATCGAAGGCACGCTCGACCCGAGCTTCGGCCCCGATTACCGCGCGTCGGGCGCCGGCCCCGTCATCGACGCGCTTCGTGGCGATGCGGCGACGCCCCTTCCTGCGGGCAAGTATCGCGTGTGCGCGACGAAGGGCATCGAATGGAGCATCGATTGTCGCGAGCTCTCGATCGAGGGCGGCAAGAGCGTGAGCATCTCGCTCGAGATTCGTCACGTCGTGCCGACGCCCACGATGCTCGACTGTGATCTGCACGTCCATGCGAGGCCGAGCTTCGACACGCTCGTCTCCACGGAAGATCGCGTGCTCTCGCTCGTCGCCGCGGGGATCGAGTTCGCCGTTCCAAGCGAGCACAACATCGTGGGCGATTACGCGCCGGCGCTGAGTGAGCTCGATCTCAGCGGGGAGCTCGCGACGGTGCGCGGCGTCGAGGTCACGACCTACAGCCCGCGCTTCGGACACTTCGGCGTGTTCCCGTATCCCGGCAACAAGCCCGTGCCGCCGTTTCGTCACACGAACATCAACGCCGTGCTCAATGCCGCGCGTCGCGGAGACCCGAATCGCGTCGTGCAGGTGAATCATCCGCGCATGGAAAAAGGCATCGGCTATTTTTCCGTGGCCGGCTTCGATCCGAACACGAACAAGATTCCACCGAGAATGAGGCTCGATTTCGATTCGATCGAAATCTACAACGGCTACGAGATCGCCCAGCCCGAGAAGACGCACGCCGTGCTGCTCGACTACTTCGCGCTCCTCAATCGCGGCAGAAAATATGCGGCGACAGGCTCGAGCGACTCCCATCACATCCAATATCAATGGGCCGGTTATCCGCGCACGATCGTCGATCTCGGCGCCGACGTCTCTCCCGATCACGTCGACCCGCTCGCTGTCGTCGCGGCCGTGAAAGCCGGGCACGCGATCGTCTCGAGCGGCCCCGTCCTCGAGGTCACCGCGAACGGCGTGGGACCGGGCGGCGAGATCCAAGGATCGAGCGAGCCCATCGTCGCGCACGTGAAGGTGCGCGCGGCACCGTGGATCGACGTGACCTCGCTCGAGGTGATCATCGACGGCAAGAGCGTGCGCACGTTCGACATCGCATCACGTCCCACGAAGACCGGTCCCGAGACCGGCACGAAAGAAGAGATCGAGGCGCGCACGCTTCGATTCGAAACCGACGTATCGATCACACCGGGACCGGGACCGAAGAGTTGGTTTTTGTTCATCGCGCGCGGCACGCGAAAGCTCGACGACATCCTTCCGTTCATGCCGGTCACGCCGTTCGCGATGTCGAATCCGATCTGGATCGCGCCCTAGCCGCGCAGGCCTGCTGAACGAGCTGCGCTGTGGTAGGTTTCACCGCAAAGACGGGTCTTTTTTCGGGGGAGCCTCAAGGTATGTCGGATCGAGGGCAGTCGTGGAAAGCGCGCGGATGAATACGACCTTCGGGCGCTACCGATTGCTCGAGCGCATCGGCCAAGGAGGCATGGCCGAGGTGTTCAAGGCGACGAGCTTCGGCGTCGAAGGATTCGAAAAGGTCCTCGTCATCAAGCGCATATTGCCGGAGCTCGCGCGGAGCCAGGAGTTCGTGGACATGTTCATCCACGAGGCGAAGCTCGCCGTGCGTCTGTCGCACGCGAACATCGTGCAGGTGTTCGATCTCGGCATCGCGCCTTCCGCGGAGATCCTCGGGTCGAAACAACCCGACGCC
>JAICXU010000964.1 GCA_025934595.1 Polyangiaceae bacterium
CATCGTCGTCGCAGTGGGCATCGATGAGCGAGATGGGCTCCGGCTTCGCGCCGCACGTCTGGATGCCGGCGGTGCGTGTCGCGCCAGGTGGCAGGCTCTTCGAAAGGTCGGGGCATTGCCAGTAGTCGTCGTAGCGGCTCACGCTGACGTCGAACGCGAGGCCCGTCGCGAGGACGGCGTCGGGAGAGGTGGCGCTTCCCTCGATCGAGAGCTCGAGCGCGCCGCTCTCTCCGTTGGACGGGCCTGCGCTGCGCACGCATCCGAGGGACGCGGCGCCGAACACGAGAGCAGCGCCGGCAAGGCGAAGAAAGGAGGTCACGCAGCCGCCCTCAGCAGACGCCATGCCATCCGCCGATTTCGCGAAAATACCGCAATTTGAGCCATTCGCGACGGGCCTGTGAAGCCACGCTCACACCGGCCCCGCCAACAAGCTAGTTTCCCGAGCCCAAAGTTGCTACAGGACCGCAATCACGCGAGCCGGTTCGGGGTCCTTCCGTGCCCCTTACTCCGGTCAATGGTCATGAGCGAACGCGAAACTCCCGCCTCCGAAAAGTCGGAGCCCGTGCCCCCGGCGCCGATCGAGGACGAGCAGGCGAAGGCGGCGGAGAAAAAAGAAGAGCGAGACCCGGACCGCGACCTCGGCAAAGGCGACGACGGCCGCGACAAGGACGCGGGCCGCGATCTCGACAAAGAAGACGACGGCGAAAAGTCGTCCGAAGAGGACGAGGTCCTTCTCGTTCCACCCGGCAATCCGCTGCGGTGGGTGAGGGGAGGCGTCACGGCGGCCGTCGGAATTCTGCTCGCGTTTCTCGTGATGGCGAATCCAGGGCAGCTCCGTTGGGGCGTGCCGCTCGGCACGATCTTCCTCGCTGTCGCCACGTGGGGAATCATGGATTTGCTCGGCACGTTCGACGACGCCGACAAAGACGAAGCCGGGCAAAACAGGCTCGTTTCGTCGACCATGCTCGGAACGCTCACGCGTCCGCTCCTCCAGCTCGGCGGCACGTTCGTGCTGTTCTGCGCGACGCTCGCCGGTGCGCAAGACGGCCTCCAATTCGGCCTCGCCGAAAATGTTTCTCAATATATGTGGGGTGGCATCGTCACGGCCGCGTTCATCGCGCTCGTCGTGAGCGTCTTCAAGCTCGGCGTCGCGCTGGGTCCTTGGGCGAAAGACGAATTGGGCCTCGTGCGTCCGCTTCTCAAGCGCGAAGGCTTCTGGGTGATCCTCGCCGGCACTCTCCTCTATTTGCCGACGCTCGGAAGCTACTCGCTCTGGGATCCGTGGGAGACGCATTACGGCGAGGTCGCGCGCGAGATGCTTTCGCGGAACGACTGGATCTCGACGTGGTGGGCGCAAGACGGCTGGTTTTTCTCGAAGCCGGTTTTGGATTTTTGGATCCAAGCGATCGCGATGGCGACGCTCGGCACGCATTACAAGCCCGATCAAATGCTCATCGGCGCCGGCGGATATCCGAACGCGCACCCCGAGTGGGTCGTCCGCGCGCCGAATTTCCTCCTCACCGTGTTCGCGATGTACGTCCTCTACAAGGGCGTCTCGAAGGCGTTCGGCCGCCGCGCGGGTCTGCTCGGAGCGCTCGTCCTCGCCACGATGCCCGACTGGTATTTCCTCGCGCATCAAACGATGACCGACATGCCGTTCGTCTCGACGATGACGGCGGCGATGGGATTTTTCCTCATCGGCGTGAACACCGACGAGAACAAAGTCGTGCGCCTCTACGAGCTGAAGGTCGGCTCGAAGATTTTCCGATTGAGCGCGTGGCATCTCGTCTTCGGCGCCATCTTGATGTGCGTGCTCCCGCAGGTGATCTATCTGCTGTCGCGCAATTTCGATTTCGTCACGAGCGGCGGCTTCGGCTTCTCTCCGCACTTCGATCGATTCGATGCGGGCTCCGGCAGCGGCAACTGCGGATTGCCGGGAAATGAAGCCTGCAAGCTCACCGACCCCGCGATCCTGCCGCATTCGATC
>JAICXU010000931.1 GCA_025934595.1 Polyangiaceae bacterium
AACGAAGGCGACGACACGAGCTTCCGCTTTTACATTTGGCAGCTCGGCTACGCGACGTTCCCATGGATAGGGTTCGTGCCCGTCGGCCTCGTCTATTGGTTACGTCGTCGCGATGCGAGCGACGGCGGGCGCGGCGATGCGTCGGTATTCCTCGGCATGTGGTTCATCTTCGCGTTCGCGCTCTTCACCCTCATGGGCACGAAGTTCCACCACTACATTTTGCCGGCGATCCCACCGATCGCGATGCTCATCGGAGTGGTGCTCGACGACATTCTCTCCGGGCGAGATCGCGAGCCGGAGCTGATTGGCGAATCGCCACCACCCGCTCCCGACGGCGCCGTGTACCGATCCGTTCCGCCGAACATGATGCGCGAAAAAGAAGAACGAAGAGCCGCGCACGAAGGCTTGATGGTGGGAGCAGCGGCCATTGCCGGCGCATTTTTGATCTTGCTCGCCGGCCGCGACATGGCGATTACGCCGGAAGGCGCCGATCAACCGGGCGCCATTCGACTGCTTCATCTCTTCACCTACAACTATCGACGCGGCTGGCCCGACAATCTCGATTTTTCGAAGGCGATTTGGTTCTTCACGATCGGCGCCGCGATCATCTCCGTCCTGTTCGCGCCGCGCGCGATCCGAAAATATTCGGCGATGGGCTTCATCGGCTTCGCGTTCATCTGGGCGTTCTGGGGAGTCGACGACTACATGATGCGCACCGCGCAGCATTGGGGTCAGCACGAGATCATCACCGAGTATTACCGTCATCGCGCGAGCGCCGACGAGCCGCTCGTCGCCTACCAGATGAACTGGAAGGGCGAGAACTTCTACACGGGAAATCACGTGCCCGCGTTCGTGTCGTCGGGCGGCCCGTTCACGACGTGGCTGAAGTCGGAAAAGGAAAAAGGCGTGAAGGTGATGTACTTCATCACCGAGCACCAACGCGTGAACGGCCTCAAAGGCGAGGTGAACGCGCGCGGCTCGTTCACGGAAGTGACCGACAAATACCTTTGCAACAAGTTCACGCTGGTGAGAGCGGAGCTCTGAGGAAGACCTAGGACCTAGGACCTAGGACCGGGGTTCACGCTCAGTCGTGGGCCGCGGCGGGGCCGCTCGCGGACTCGAGATATTTTGCGAGGGCGCGGACCGCGGGAACGTCGGCGCGGCTCTCGGTCGGCTTCGAAATCGGCGGAGATCGCTGGAGATCCGTGATCCACCATGTATCGCGAAGCGCGTCGTGGACGGCCTTCGTCGTGCCGTCGAGCGCGGTCGCTTCGTCGCGCACGAGCTTGCCGTTGCCGTCGAATTGCCAGGTGTCGGCGATTAGCCATCGCGGATTCGATCGAGACGGATCGATCGCCACGCCGTCGAGGTTCGCGGGAGGCGGCGTATGCGTGAGCGCGCAAAATGTCGGCATCAGATCCACGAGCGAGATCGGCGCGTTCGATCGACCCGCGCGCCAATTCGGAACCGATGCGATGAACGGAACGCGGATCGCGTCTTCTTCGAGGCTCCAGCCGTGATGACGATCGCCGGCGATGAACTCTTCGCCGTGATCGGCGGTGACGAAAATCGCCGCAGGTTTTCCGCGCGCCTCGATCGCACGAAGAAGCCGTCCGACGTGCATGTCGGCGTAGCGAATCTCGTGCTCGTAGGCGGGGATCGTGTCGGGCCCGTCGTAGCGAACGCCGGGGTGGCGCTCGCTCGGATTGTGCGGACCGAAGAAATGCACCCACATGAAGATCCTCTCGTCGACGGGGGCGGCGGCGAGCTCCGCGATCGCCATGTCGGCGGTGTCGTGATCGTCGTGCTCCGATGATTCGCCCGCGTTCACGAGCCGATACGTGTCGAATCCCGGGGCGACGTTCGCACGCGGCCCGAGCAAATCCGAATAGCCGTCGTCGGCGATGCCGATCGTGGTCATGCCGCGCGTCCCGAGCCACTCCGCGATCGACGTGTGGACGTCCGACACGGGCATCGCGAACATTTTCACGAGGCTCTCGTCCGAATGGAGATCGTTCCGCTCGCTGGCGCGAAGCAAGCGATACCGGCTCGTCTCGAACATGCGCGTGAGATCGAGCCGGCGCGCGTAG
>JAICXU010000996.1 GCA_025934595.1 Polyangiaceae bacterium
CGACGACGATGAGCGAGATGCCGCCGTGCGCGTCGCCGCCCGTGCGCACCGCGACGGTCACGAAGTCGGCGCGTACACCCGACGTGATGAACGTCTTTCGTCCGTCGAGCACGTAGTGATCGCCGTCGCGTACGGCGCGCGTCGCGAGAGCGGCGACGTCGGAGCCGCCGCCGGGCTCGGTGATCGCGAGCGCCGCGATCTTCTCGCCGCGCACGACCGGCTTCACGAATCGATCGACTTGCTCTTGGGTGCCGAATCGGATGTTCGGCGGCAGCGCGATGCCGTGGCTGCCGAGACCGACCACGGCGCCCACTGATTTTCCGGCCAGGACGAGCTCCTCGCTCGAGACGAGCACGTGCGAGACGTCGCCGCCCGCGCCGCCGGCGGCCTCCGGATACGCGAGCCCGTGGAGGCCGGCTTTGGCCATCTCGACATAGAGGTCGCGTGGGAACTCTTCGGCCTCGTCCCATGCGTGCGCATGCGGCGCGATGTGTCGCTCGGCGAATTTTCGGGCTTGGGCGCGGAGCGTGGCGTGCTCCTCGGTCTCGAACAGGTACGTCGGCATCGCGACGGACTGTAGTTCATCGCGCCGGTTTTGACATCGCGAGAGCTTCGAAAACCGATCCGAGAACTCAGATAGTCTGAAAGCGGGCATGTCGAACATCGTCTGTTCGAAATGCGGGTTACCGGTTTCGGGAGCCCGCGTGAACATCGCGACGGGTCTCGCGCATTGCGAACCATGCGATCGCGTCTTTCGCTTCGACGATCAGATCACGCCACCGCATGGCGTACGCAGGTCGACATCGAGTCGGAGCGACTCGTCGTCTTCGACCGCGCTCGCGCTCGCGATGAAACCGGAGCGCTTCGTCGTGACGGGAGGTGAGCTCGCTCCGCCCGAGGAGGTGATGTACCGCACGAAGAGCACGGCCGTCACGACGCCGCTCGTCATTCGTTGGCGCTGGCTCACTCCGAGCGCGTTCTTCTTCATCGCGTTCGCGATCGCGTGGGACTCGTTCCTCGTCTTTTGGTACGCCAACGCTCTCGCCCACGGCGGTCCCACGATGATGTTCGTGTTTCCGCTGGCGCACGTGGCGGCGGGGCTCTGGATTACCTACGGCGCCTTGTCGCGACTGCTCAACTCGACGACGATCACCGTCGGCGCAGAGGAGATCAGGAGCGTGACATCGCCGATTCGGAATCCATTCGACAACGAGACCGTCGTCCACCGTGACGCAGTCGTGGAAGTCGGCGTCGTCGAAAAGAAGGGCAGCAAGGGATCGGTGAGCTATGCGGTCGTCGCACGGGATGACGCCGGCCGCGCGCACAAGCTCGCGCGCCTCGACCTGCGTGAGGAAGCGGACTACCTGACGCAACGGATCCGCAAGGAGATCGAGCCCGCCGCGCCAACCCGCGAAGGCGAAGCGCTCACGAAGTGAGAAGCGCGTGCTCCGCTCACCGACCGGATGAGCGATCACTACTCGACGGTCGATCCCGTCGAGCCGCCGGAGACTTCTTCGCTTGGTAAGACAACGGGAGAACGTGAAAGCACCGACCCGCGGAGTGCTCCACCCGCCTCTCGGTGTGCTCCGACAGCGAGCACGGCTTCCTAACTTCTTGGAATATTTGTAGGCGCGATTGGGATTGAACCAACGACCCCCACCGTGTCAAGGTGGTGCTCTCCCGCTGAGCTACGAGCCAACAAACAGGGTGATTTTGACAAATGTCGTTATAACTTCGCGAAGACAAGCCGTCAACACTGTTCACAAAAATACTTGGATGTTAAAAACGAATCCGCTCTCGTGAATCGCATCATTTTGACTTTAAAATCGCATCATGATGTTGCGATTTCGGAGGTTTTATGATGGGATTCTTCTCCAATGACTGCTGATACTTTCACCAAACGACAATTAG
>JAICXU010000745.1 GCA_025934595.1 Polyangiaceae bacterium
ACGACACGCAAGTCGACACGCGCGTGCAAGCGATGACGAGCCTCCTCGAGCCGCTCATGATCGTCTTCATGGGCGGCGCGGTCGGCTTCATCGCATTTTCGATCATGATGCCGCTCATCCAAATGAACGACTTCGTGCAATAGAGAACGACCGATGGCACGCGCACGCACGAGCAACGTTTTTTTTCCTTGGGAGCGACGGCGCGGCCTATTTGGTCTCGCATCGCGTGCTCGGGTGAAGCTCGTCGTCCTCGTCACGCTCGTTCTCGCGTTCGTGATCTGGATTCGCGGGCGTGAGGCCAATGCGGCCAACGTGCGATCAACGCGCGCCACGATCACGTCGGCCTCGAACGCCATCGCGAGCTATCGCGCCGACCACGGCGGCAAATGTCCGCCTTCGTTCGACGACGTGGTGCACGGCGGATATGCCCGCGACATGCCGATCGACGCGTGGGGCCATCCGCTTCGCCTCACGTGTCCCGGCCGGCGCGATCCGGCGGGATTCGATCTCGAAAGCGATGGTCCCGACGGCGTTCCCGGCGGGCTCGACAGATTGGATTGAGACCGGTTTGGATCAAGATCGGTGAGGAAACAAAGACGCTTCAAAAAGCCTTGTAACGAGAGAGCCGAACGAATTTTTCAAGGAGCCGAAACATGAACCGCCGCCTTCGCCACACGCTGACGCGTGGAGTCACCCTCATCGAAATTCTGATCGTCCTCGCCATCGTCGGCATGATCGCCGGCGGCGTCGCGGTCTATGCCGTGCCGAAATTCAAGGAATCCCAGGTGAAGGAAGCGAAGATCAGCGCGCAAGATCTTCAAACGATCGCGGACGGCTGGCGCGCCGACAACGGCAACGATTGCCCGACACCGCAGCGCCTCAAGACCGAGAAGCAAATGTCGGCGGGATCGAATTTGAACGATCCGTGGGGCTCGGCCTGGAAGATCTCGTGCGACGGCGACAACACGACCGTCATCAGCTTCGGCCCCGACAAGAAAGAGGGCACGGCTGACGACATTCACTTCCCGCCGGAAGAAGCGCCCGAGAAGTGACATGCACGCGCCGTACGGTCCAACGATCGCCCTGAAAAATAGGGCGATCGTGCGCCGTACGGAGGCGCGCGTCAGGTCCGCACGCTCGCGAGGCATGACGCTCATCGAGGTCTTGGTCGTCATGGCGATCGTGGCCATTCTCGTCGGCGGCATCGCGATCGGCGGCGGCCAAGTCGCGAGCGCGCGCCTGCGGCAATCGGCGACGATGATCACAGGGGCGGTGCGAGTCGCCTTCACGCGCGCGAACGCGACGTCGAGGAACACGCGCATCGTGTTCGATTTCGACAACAAAAAACTTTGGCTGGAAGAAGCGGACACGCCTTTCTACGCGAGCACGAACGACAAGACGCACACCGGCGGCGCCGACCCCGCCACTGCCACCGAGCAAGCCGCGATCGCGGAAGGCGAACGCATCATCAAAGGGCCACGCGCTCCGCGTGCACACTTCCACATCGTCTCGACGTCGGAGGACAAGCCGGAGAGCGCGCTCCTCACGCGGGATCTGCCGTCCGGCATCCAATTCAAATCAGTGCAGACTGCACACGACGACGCAGCCGTGAAGAGCGGGCGCGCCTATCTTTATTTTTGGCCCGGCGGCGAAACCGAGCGTGCGTCGATCCAGACGTGCATCTACAAGAAGCAAGACGACGGCACGGTGTGCGAGGACGAAGACATCGGCGTCTTCTCGCTGATCGTCGCGCCGCTCACCGGCAAGGTCGCCGTGAAATCGGGATCGGTGGATCTCGACCTTCCCGTCGACGATCAAACGGCGAGCGACCGCCAGGATCCGGGAGCGTTCTGAAATGCGACGCCGCCCTGGACGCGCAACGAGGCGACAAAAAGCGGCATTTACGCTGCTCGAGGTCATGGTCGCGGTCGCGATCTTGGGTCTCGCGCTCAGCGTGATTTTGTCGGCGCAAGGTGGGCTCGCGGCGAGCAATCGACGCGCGGAGAACATGGGCAACGCCGCGAATCTCGGGCGCTGCAAGATGACCGAGATCGAAGAGAAGATGCTGAGGCTCGGCTACCCCGAGCTCGACGCCGTCGATCAAGATCAGCCCTGTTGCAACGACGACTCCGGAAAGTTTCGTTGCGACACGCGCGTCGAAAAAATCGTTTTGCCGATACCTCCGCAGAACACGTACGGCGAAGGCGGCGCTTCACTCGCGCTCGGATCGGCGACGGCCGCACCTGGAGTCGCATCGGGCGCGCCCGGTGGCATCTTGAACAATCCGCTCGGCGGCGCGGGTCTCAATCTCGCGCTCGACGGCGGCATCGGCGCCGGAGGCTTGCAAGGTCTCGGCTCGCAGCTCGGACAAGCCACCGGCGGTCAAGGCGCGGCCGGCCTCATCAACATGGTGCTCGGATTTTTGTATCCGCAATTGAAGCTCATGTTCGAGGCGGCGATTCGAAGAGTCACGATTACCGTGCGATGGAACGAAGGCATCGTTCCGCGCACCTTCGAGCTCGTGCAATACATCACGAATCCTGCGCGCGCCGGGTTCGTGGCCGGCGTTCCCACGATCGGCGACGGTGGCGTCGGCATCCCCGGCGTGTCGACCGGAGCCGGCGCGAAGACGAACACGTCGCCCATCGCTTCGC
>JAICXU010000880.1 GCA_025934595.1 Polyangiaceae bacterium
ACACCTGGAGAACCTCGTCGACCCAAAGACCGATCTGCTCGTCGCCGCGATCCACGAGCAAAATGCGGGTTTTGTTGTCCTCGGGCGTTTCGCTCAAACGAAAGCGACGCCGCAAATCGATGACGGTGACGAGCCGACCGCGCACGCTCACGATGCCTTTGATGTAACGCGGCGCGCGCGGAACTTCGGTGAGCGGCGGCGGCTTCAGAATCTCGCCGACGAGCGCGATGCGCACCCCGTACTTCTCACCCGCGAGCAAGAAGCCGAGATATTCGACGCGCCGGCCGAGATCCTCGGCACGTCGCACTGCTGCCCGCGGCTCAACGCGCCGCCGTTCGAGCCCCGCCATCACCCCTCCCTTCTCCGGCGTCGCGTGCCGCATCTTGCATGTTGCGCTCTTTGTCGCCCGAGAGCACCTCTTCGATGAGCGTGGCGACGTCGATGACGAGGCCCACGCGTTGATCGCCGAGCTCGGTCGCGCCCGCGAATCCTTTCACGCTCGCGAGCGAGCGCCCGAGCGCTTTGATGACGATGTCTTGTTGACCGACGAGACGCTCGACGACGAACCCGAGCCTGCGCGAGCCGACGGAAGCGATGACGACGAATTGCTTGCGTTCGCGAGCGACGTCGTCACGAGGCAAGTCGTCGATTCCGAAGAGGCGCGCGAGCCTGCAAATCGGCAGCGTTTGTCCACGCTGGTTCATGACCTCGCGGCCGTCGATGACGCGGATGTCGGCTTCGTTGAACACGATGGCCTCTTCGACGCTCGTGAGCGGAACGGCGAACATGCGACCGCCGATCTCGACCGAGAGCACGCTGATGATCGCGAGCGTGATCGGCAAGGTGACGGTCATCTTCGTGCCGATGCCGACCTCGCTCGAGATGTCGACGACGCCGCCGAGCTTCGCGATGTTCGTCTTCACGACATCCATGCCGACGCCGCGTCCGGAGGTGTCGCTCGCTTCTTCTTTCGTGGTGAATCCAGGAATGAAGACGAGCGCAAGAACCTCGCGCGGCGTGATCTCGGCCGCTTGCTCGTTCGTCAGAAGGCCGCGTCGCACCGCGCTCGTCAAGAGGCGCGCGGGGTCCATGCCGCGGCCATCGTCCTCGACCTCGATGACGACCTGATTTCCCTTTTGGAACGCGTTGAGCGCGATCGTTCCGATGGCCGGTTTTCCGACACGCTGACGCTCCTCGCGCGTTTCGATGCCGTGATCGATCGCGTTGCGGATCATGTGCATGAGCGGATCCGAGAGCTCTTCGACGATCAGCTTGTCGATCTCGGTTTCCGCGCCGGTGATGACGAGATGCACTTCTTTGTCGTGCTCGCGCGAGATCTGTCGAACGATGCGCGCGAGCTTGTCGAACGCTTGCCCGAGCGGAACCATGCGCACCTCGAGGATGCCGCTCTGCATGGTGCCGAGATGACGCTCGAACGAGCGGTGCAAACGCTGCAATTCGGTCGCGAACTCCTTCGCGCCGATGCGAACGCGCGCTCGCTCTGCGAGGCGCGAAATGGCGGTGCGCACGATCGCGAGCTCTCCGACGATGTTCATCAATCGATCGAGCTTGCGAATGTCGACGCGCACGGTCTGACTGACCGATCGAAGCGACATGTCGCGCGCGCCGCCGGGCGCAGGCGGAAGTGGAGTGCGCGGGACTGCGCCGTGTCTCGCCGTCGCCGCTTGCGGAGGCGGCGTCGAGGAATGTCGCTCCTCACCTCCCCAAACCACGGGCAGCGGGAAATCCTTCGCCATCGTCGGCGGATTCTGGAGCGATGGCGCGGGCAGGTCCGCCACGCGCCGGCGAATCTCTTCGATGCGCACGTGCGGCGCGGCGAGCGCCTCGGCGAGCTGCTCGTACGTCGCGTGGCTCGCCATCAGGATCTCGAGATCGATGACGTCGCCCTCGCCCACCGATCCCGTCGGCAAGTACGTGATGATCTCGCCGTGCGGCCGCGCCTTCACTTTCAATTCTTCGAGCGCCGAGTCGATCGTGGAGAGCGCGAACGTCACGTGCAGTCGAAAGAGCGAGACGCCCGCTTGGATGTTGGTGCGAAGGCGATGCTCCTCGTATTCGGTGAGCACGCCGAGAAGCCCCGGATCGAGCTCGTATTGCGCGACGGGGCTCGCTCCGGACGATCCGCGCCGCTGCGAAACCTGTCCGAGCGCCATGAGGAGCGCGTCCATTTCGGTTTGCGGCATC
>JAICXU010001153.1 GCA_025934595.1 Polyangiaceae bacterium
GCCGCGTGCGAGCAGGCAGACGCGACGTGCGACGCGATTTGCGCGAGCAACGCGTGATCGAGCCGATGACCCGTGACGCGCAACGCGACGACCGCGACGAGCGCCACGACCAAGACATCGGTGACGAGGAATGCGAATCGCTTGAAGCGCGGGCTCATCGACGCACGCGTCGCGCGCATCGGGCCTGTCGTTTCGACGGCACCCGGCGGGGGAATCGAAGGCACGGGCATCGGCGGAGGCGGCAGCGAGGCGACGCGTTCCGGCATCGGCTCGGTGTACGTGCGAATCGTCGACGGCCATGCGCCAGAAATGCCGGATAGCCCCGACTCACTCGCGGACGACGCGTGCTTCGAAAGCGCCGAATACGAGGGACGGCGATCTTCGCGAATCGCCTCCGCGGGAATTCTGAAATCCGAATCGACACGCGTGTCGGCGTCCGAATCGAAATCGAGGATCTGCGAGGGCGTCTGCTTCCGCTCCGCTTCGAAGGCCTCGAGCTCTCGTTTGGCTTTCGACGGCCTCGATTTCGGCGACGATTTGCCGTCGATTGCGGTCTTTTGCTCGTCGGTGCGAGGATCGCGCACGAGGCGAATCGACGACGTCGGCGGCGGCGGAGCGAGCGACGCGTCGGACATGCGCGGCACCGGCCCCGAATCGCTCGGACGCTTGCCGGCATTCAAGAGCGCCATTTTTCGCTGGATCGCCTCGACGCGCTCTTTGCGCTCTTCGCCGAAGAGAACATCCATCACCTTCGCGAGATCCTCGGCCGACGCGGGCGGCTTGCCACCGAGACACGCGGCGCCGCGGAGCGCTTTGCGCATCGCGTCCGCGCTCTCGAAGCGCTCGTCCGGGTCGCGCTGCAGCGCCTTCACGATGATCGCGTCGAGACCCGGCGGAAGATTCTTCACGACGCTCGACGGTGCCGGCGCGGCTTGGTTCAAGATCCGCATCATGATTTCGTACGTCGATTGACCGTTCATCAAGCGACGGCCCGTGACGAGCTCCCAGAGCACGATGCCGAGCGAGAAAATGTCGGTGCGCGGATCGAGAGGATCGCCGACGACTTGCTCCGGCGAAACGTACGCGCACTTTCCTTTCACGATGCCCGCTGCCGTTTTTTCGTTCTGCAGCGTCGTCTTCGCGATGCCGAAGTCGATGAGCTTCACCCAACCTTCGAACGTGACGATCACGTTGTGCGGGCTGAGATCGCGATGGACGAAACACAAGGCGCGACCGTCGTAATCACGCAGCGTGTGCGCGTGATGCAGACCCTTCAAGACCTGACACGCGATGAACGTGACGAGATCTGGAGTGAGACGAACGCCCTTCTTTTTGCACTGTTTCGCGATGTCGCGGAGCGATCCGCCCTCGAGATATTCCATCGCGAGATACGGCACGCCGTGATCCTGTCCGCATCCGAACGTGGTGACGATGTTCGGGTGGCGAAGGCGCACCGAGATGCGCGCCTCCTGCAAGAACGAATCGACCGCGGACTCGTCGCGCGCA
>JAICXU010000833.1 GCA_025934595.1 Polyangiaceae bacterium
CCGGCGAGGATGTCGCGATCGACCGCGGACTGTTCGAGACCTTCGACGTGCGCGTGCGGGTGAAGCACGAGCCGGCGATGAGCGATGCGTCCGAGCATCCGCTCCATGCGCCCGCGATCCGACCACGCGCGGGCGGCGGCAAGCACGTGGAAAAGCGCGCTTCGAGGGGAAAGAGCGGACTTGTCATCCTCGAGGAGATCGACATCCTTGTAGAATACATATTTCGTCGCGTTCGGAAGACGAGCGAGGTCCGCAAGGGCGAGATCGGCGACGATCCCTTCACCGACCGCCGGATGAATGAAGAGAGGGTTGCCGCGTTCGAAGACGATGACGCGCCGATCGCCGGCGGGCGGTTTCAGCTCGATCGATCCACTCGCGTGATGATCGAGCATGTACGCGAGCAAGTGAACGAAGGGAGTGACCTCGAGCGTGCCTCGCGCGGTCGCGATGGGGGCCGGGTCGAGCGCGCACGCCATCACCTCGACGAAGGACCGCTCCTCTTCGTCCGTGGCGCACTCGAGCATCGATTGGATGACAGCGGGAGCTTCCAGGGCTGCGGCGCCCTTGCGACCGGCGAGCGCGCGCACGAATCGGCGCGCCTCGGCGAGGACGGATGCAGCCACCGATCGCGCCGCCCCGTCGTCCGACGTGTCCGCGAGCGAGTCGGCCGCGAGAACGATCCGTCGCGATGCAGCGGCGTCGAGCCTGCCGAAGGATCGCGCGGACGTGATCGAATGAGGTCCGTTCGATTTCGACACGAGACGCGCGACCTCGGACTCGATCGCGGCATGAGCACACTCCGCCACCGTCTGCGACGACGCGGCGAGCTGACGCAACGTCGCCGCCACGACCGCAGCGACGAGCGCCGCCGCTCTCGCGTCGTCCGAAAGCAGCGATTTTTCCGCGATCTCCGCGATGCATTCCGCGAGCTCGCTGATCTTCAGATCGGCGAGAGCTTGCGCCGCTCCCTTCAAACGTGACGCGACGGGCGCTTGCGAAAGCGCGTCGTTCGCAGCGACGAGGAGCGCAGACGCCGTGAACGACGCGCGATGCGCGGGGTCGACGTGATCGAAGCGGGCGCGCTCGATCCCCGCGTCGAGTGACGGCGGCGCAGGCAGCTTCGACGGTGATTGCGACAACACCGCAGATTGCGCCGCGCGATCCTCCATCGCCCGGGCGGCGCGCTCCGCCGCCTCGCGCGTGGCGCGACTGGCGCCCCAATGGGTGCGCGCGAGATCGCGGAGCGCATCGAGAGCGGCGGGCGAGCTTCCATGCTCGCCGAGCACCTCGATCGCGACGACTCGCGTTTGCTCCTTCGCGTTCGGCTGGAACATGCCGCCCGTTCGCAAAATTTCGAGAGCCACGGTTTCGCCTTGCGATGGCGAGAGCTGCAAGAGAGCTCGGAGCAAATCGCGCTGTTCCTCGAGAGCGAAATCGCCGAAGGAGGGCGCGCGCACGCGACGAAGCAAGGTAGGCACGGCGGCGGCAAGCGAATGGCGTGCGATCGCGCGAAGACCAGCGCTCCGCGTGGGCGCGTCCGCGGCATCCATCATCGCGATGACGTCTTCTTGGGCATGCGCGACGCCGTTACCAGCGAGCAGCTTCGCATCGAGACGCACGTCCTCGTCGTCGTGCGACGAGAGGCGAGAAATCTCCGCGGCGGCGGCGCTCGTTTGCACGCGCGAGAGGACCGCAAGAAGACGAACGGCGACCTCACGCGGTGAATCCACGATTGACCGCGCGATTTCCCCTTCTCTACCTTTCGCCGCACGCTCGATGAATTGCTCGAGCGCAATGCGAAGATCGCCGCCCGCGCCCGAACGGAGCGAATGAAGCGCGGCCGCGACGTGCGATCCGTCCGCGCGCGCCAGCATCGGCGCGAATTTCGCGACATCGGCGGGGGTTTCGTCGAGGTGCTCGAGCGCCGCTGCGAACACGTCGTGATCGAAAATCGCGGACTCGACGAGCTTCGCGGTCTCGGCGCGCGGATGGTCCGGCGTCGCGACTCGCGCACACAGCGTTTCGTAGACGTCGACGAGGCGAGGGAGACCGCCGCGTCGTACGAGGTCGAGCGCCGCGTCGCGGATTTTTTGCCGCAAGAGAGCACGGGCGTCGTGCGTCTCACTGACGAACTCGGCCGTCAGCACGTCGATGAAGCTCGTCGTTGGTTCCTCGGAACGCTCTTCGAGCAGCCGTCGAGAGAGGGCGGTCCTCTTCGCTCGATCGATCGGCGCGTGACCGATCGCAATCCGCCGGCGCGCAGCGAGCGCCTTCGACGCATCGCCGATTTCGAAGCGAACGTGCTCGAGCCCCGCGTCCCAGAGCGCGGTCGCGACGTCGTCGTCCG
>JAICXU010000978.1 GCA_025934595.1 Polyangiaceae bacterium
TCGATCGGCGCGGTCGTCGTGAAGTAAATCGCGCTCGACGTCGAGAAGCCGTTCGCCTGCGCCGCGAGGGCCTTGGCTCGCTCGACGAGCGCAATGAGCGACGGGTTTGGGAACTCGACGTATGGCCCGGTCGAAGGCTCGTATAGATCGTCGCTCGGAAAGGGTGCGTCGTAAAAGCTCGCCGGCCGATCGAAGTGCATCTGCACCGTGTTCGGCGGCGTCAGCAAATACGATCCACCGCAGGCCGTGCTCGCCGCGCACGCGATCGCGCCCATCACGATCCGCGCTGCCCCCTTTCGCATGCGTGAAAGCTACCCCAGAAAAACCTTGCCGAGCCCTCGATACGTCTTCGCGCCGCGCTCGACGTGGTCTCCCCGCACGAAGAGATATTCGTCGAAGTGCTCGGCGAGCTCACCGGCCTTCGCGTGACGAAAGAAGATCGGATCGCCCAATTCGAGCGGCATTTTGGCTGGATTCGCGATCGGCGTCTGCACCTCGCCCGCGCCTTCGAGCGTCGTCAGCGTGAGGCCTTCGGGAAGCCACGGGATCGGCAGGCGATCGGCGCCGACTTTTCCAGACGCCACGAAGCCGCCGCCGTGCACGGTGACGAAATCGGGAGATGGCCTGCGCACGATCTGCAGCGCGAAGGCGATCGCCGGCTCGAACGCGAGGTCGCGATAGTGATCGAAGAGGTGGCTCACCAAAAATCCGGAGCCCGCCGTCACCTCGCTGAGCGCTTTTTCTTCGATGCTCGATCGGATCGATCCAGAGCCGCCGCCGTTGAACAAACGAGGAGAGAGCCCCGCGTGCTCGAGCGCATCCCGCACCGCCGCTCGTCGCGCTGCCACTTCTCCGCGTGACCACACCTTCATGGCGCGCGCCGCTGCTTCGTCGTCACCGACTCCCGCGATCTGCGCTTCGTAGCCCATGACGCCGTGAAACCCGAGACCTGGCGTGTCCGAAATTTTTTTCGCGAGCGCCACGACGTCGGCGGGCTCGCGGACCGAGCTTCGCCGACCGCCGAGTTGCACGAGCGAGCCGAGCGGGCGATACGCGTGGTCGACCTCGACGACGACGGGGATCTCGACGTGGTATTTTTTTGCGGCCGCGGCGAGCGGCGGGAGATGCGCTTCTTCGTCGACGATCACGCGTGCGAGAGCACCGCTCTTGTTGGCGCGCGCGATCGCCGCGGCGTCGATAGCGCACAACGTCGGGGAGGCAAGGAGCAGATCGCGCTCGCCTTCGTCCGCCCAAAACTCCGTCTCTTGGGCGGTGTACGTCATGAGCCCGCGTGCCGCGTCGCCGAGCGCATCTTTCACGTAGCGGATCAAATCCGGACAGCGGATCGATTTCGTGGCGACGCGCAATTTCTTTTCGGGATGCGCACGCATGACCTCCGAAAATAATTTCACGTTCGCGTCCACGGCATCGAGAAGCACGATCGCGGTGGGCAATCGATGCCCCTGGATCGCCGTTTTCCAGGCTCGATACGCGTCGTTTTTCAGCATCGCGGAATTTTTATCGTATTCGTGCGGAACATTTTCCATTGCGCGCGCGAGAACGGCCTGGCGCTTTCTTTTTCGATGCTAGCTTTTCGCGGGGACATTTTTCGTTTTCTCGGAGGCGAGGATGACCGAATCGCGAACAGACTTGTGGCACGTCCAGATGGCATCGGGCGACGTGCTCATCATGAATCTCGACGAGCTCGACGAAGCGTTCAACAGCGGACGCATCGACGAGAGCACCTTCGTATTGAACAAGGGGGCGCTGCAAGGCGGAAACCCTAAGTGGGCGCGCCTCGGGGAAATTCTCGGCGACGAGGAGCCTGAGCTGCCTGCGTTCGCTTCTCCGATGGAGACGGCGGGCCGGCAGCTCGTGGTGCCGACGCCGTTCGTGACCTCCTCACCGCTGCCGACGCCGGCGCCGAGCCGGTCGCCGTTCGACCA
>JAICXU010000100.1 GCA_025934595.1 Polyangiaceae bacterium
GCATTCGCGTGCACGCCGGCGCCGAGATCGCAGACGCCGCATGCGATGCATCCACCGAAGAGCGGCAATTTTTTTCGTTCGTCGGGAGCGACCGGCGGCAAGCGATCGGGCGCGTAATGCGAGCGAAAATCCGCGACGCCGAGCCGCTCTCGGAAGACCGGTGCGAGGAGCGATCGCACGAGCGACCACGCGAGGATGACGATCGCGTGAAGCTGCTCGATCCAAGCTTCGGTCGTCGTCATCGCTTAGAGATAGACAACGCGCGCGTGAGCGTCCACCTTAACGGGCGTGCGATTTCGTTCCATCGCCCTCGGCCTCGTTCTCGTCGGTTGTGCGCATCATTCGGCGGAAAATAAGCCGTTCAACGCACCCGCCGACACGCATGCGAGCGATTCGTCACCGTCGGGCGAGGACTTGCTGCACGACACGAACGCGAGCGCGCAAGGCAGCGGCTCCGCGGGCTCGAAGCCGATCCAAATCGGCATGGCGAGCTGGTACGGCAAATCGCTTGCGGGTCACAAGACGACGAGCGGCGAGCCGTTCGATCCGAACGCCATGACGGCGGCGCATCGCAAGCTGAAACTGGGGACGTGGGTCGAGGTTCGTCGCGTCGACACGGGCTCGACGGTGCGCGTGCGCATCAACGATCGCGGACCCTGGGGACACGACGATCGCATCATCGATCTCTCGCGCGCCGCCGCCGACAAGCTCGGCATCGTGCGAGACGGCGTCGCGAAAGTGGAGCTGAGGATCGTTCCGGGACCGGACTGAGGAGACTTCGACCTCGACCTGGACCCCGACCTAGGTTTCAGCCCGGCGGGAGCGAGGTGACCGCGCCCATCGAGCCGGCTTGCTGGACCTTCGGCCCCAAGGCTTTCAGCGCCGCCATGCCGATCGCGGCCAAGATCAGGCCTCCGGCCGCGATCGATTTCGAGCGCCGCCAAAAGCGCTGTCGCCGCGCGCCCACCGAGCAATCTTGCGTGAGCACCGTGCCGTCGTCGCGGCGGAAAAGCCGCACGCAAATGCCTTTTCCCGCGCGCACTCCGAGCACGGCTTCCGCTTCCTCGCGCGACATCATCGAGAGATTGAAGACCTGCTTCATGCAGCTTCCGCAAAACCGAACGTCGGTGTCGCCATCCATGTCGGCCCAGCTCACGTTGCACGGTGCCGCGATCTCGGCGTTCTCGAGCACGGGCAGCGAAATTCGTCGAATGCCTTTCGCTTGGAGGGCCCGGCGGTCCGCTTCCATCTCTCTCATCAGCTTCGCTTCTTCGATGCGCAGCTTTTTTCGATCGAGTCGAGCGGCCCGCGCCTCGTCGAGCTCGCGGCGGAGCTCGGCGACGTCGGCGGCGCGATACGGCGCGTTCGGTCGGGCTTCTTGCAGGTCGGCGAGGCGACGCTCGAGCACCGAAGTCTCCTGCGCGCGCGAGTTCAGCCTCGCGAGCTCGGCGTGCACGGCTTCGAGGCGTGAGCGGGATTCGCCGTCCTCCACGACCGTGTAGCCCACGTACGCACTGGTCATCCGATCATCGTAGAAGATGCTGGAGCCTACGCAACGAAGCGCGCGACCTTCAGCGATCGATTTGGCGCACCGAAGGCGACATGAAAGTGCGTGCATATTGCACATAAAGGCGGCCCGCTTCGCTGCTCCAGGCGAGATCCGAATCGCCGAGGGCGCGGATCTTTTTCGCGGGCCTGCCCATCGCGAGCACGCGCGGCTCGATCACCGTGCGCGGAACGACGAGCGATCCCGCGCCCAAGATCGAGTCGTGCCCGATGACGCCGCCGTCGAGCACGACCGAGCCCATGCCGACGAGCACGCGGCTCTCGACCGTGCATCCGTGCAGAAGCACCATGTGACCGACGGTGACGTCGTCGCCGATCGTGGTCGCGGCTTTTTCCCCGGTGACGTGGATGACCGAGCCGTCTTGGACGTTCGTGCGCGCGCCGATGCGAATCGGGTACACGTCGCCGCGGATCGTGACGCCGAACCAGATGCTCGAATCGTCGCCGATCTCGACGTCGCCGATGATCACGGCGTTCGGCGCGATGAAGACGTTCTTGCCGATCTTCGGACGCCGGCCTTCGTGCTCGTAGAGGGGCATTCGCGATCGCCTTATTGGCTCAGGACGGGCAACGAGCGCGACGACGCTTTCACGCGCGAGCCACGCCACGGAAGCGAGTCGAGGCTCGACCCGATCGGCGCACCTTCGAGCGAGTGCTTGTTCGCGTGCGTGATGTCGCACGAGACGAGCGCGGTCGACGGATCGAGGGGCTTGCCGTTTCGCGCGAATGCAGCGGTCGGGAGATGCACGATCTCGTTGCGCTCGGTGCGGCCTTGGAAAAAGTCTCCGCTCTTGCTCGCGCCTTCGACGAGGACCGTCGCCCTCGTTCCGACGAGCGTCGCGAGATGCGCGCGACCTTGCGACTCGACGAGGGCGAGCAGGCGCGCGAGGCGATCGCTCTTTTCTTCTTCGCTCACGTCGTCCTCCAGCTTCAACGCGGGCGTGAGCGGGCGAGGGGAGAACTTGAACGCGAACGCGCTCGTGAAGCCCACCTCGGCGACGAGCGATAGCGTTTGTCGAAAGTCGTCCTCGGTCTCCCCCGGAAATCCCACGATGATGTCGGTGGAGAGCGACATGTCGGATCGAGCCTTTTTCAAGCGCGAAATGCGATCGATGTATTCTGCACGCGTGTAGCGGCGAATCATGCGCTTCAAGATGCGGTCGCATCCGGACTGCACGGGCATGTGCACGTGATGGGCGAGGACGTCGAGCGTGCGATGCGCTTCGATCAGGCTCGCCGTGAGATGCCGGGGATGCGGGCTCGTGTAACGGAGACGCGCGAGACCCGGTACGCGCCTGTCGATCATCTCGAGGAGAGCGGGGAATTGGCTCTCGTCGGGATCGCCCGGGTTCGCGGGAGGCGGCAGCTCGGGATCGCGGAAGCTGTCGACGGTTTGACCGAGGAGCACGATCTCCTTGGCCCCCGCTTCGACCCAACGCTTGCATTCTGCAACTATTTCCGCCGCCGGCCGATACCGCTCGGGTCCGCGCGTATACGGCACCACGCAAAACGAGCAGCGCTCGTCACAGCCTTTCATCGTCGTGACGAATGCGCTGGCCGGCGCGTGCTCACCCTTCGGCGCCGCCGCGAGAAATGCCGGCGCGTGGACGTCGAACACGGTGCGTGCGCGCGGCATCGATCCTTGGCGTTGCTCTTCGACGAGCGCGGGCAGCTCGCCGAGGTTGTCGGGCCCGACGACGATGTCGACGTGGCGCACGCGCTCGAGGAGCTTCTCGCCTTCTTGCTGCGCGACGCAGCCCGCGACGCAAATCACCAGATCGGGTCGCGCCTTCTTCAGCGGCGCGAGCTTGCCGACCTCGCTGCGCAATTTTTGCTCCGCCTTTTCGCGCACGCTGCACGTGTTGAAGATCACGAGCTCGGCGGTCTCCGGCGAATCGGTCACTTTCCAGCCGTGCGCGGCGAGCGTCTCGGCGAGGCGCTCGCTGTCGTGCACGTTCATTTGGCAGCCGAATGTCTGCAGAAAATAGCGGTTTTCCACGATGCGTTCGATGGCGCGCGGGCCCGTCGCGCGTCCTGAGAGGCTGCTCGTAGCACGAGCTGCGGCACCGCTCAATTTGCGTTAGTCTCGGTGCATCATGGCGAACAGCACCCGCTTCGAAACGATGAACGACATTTTTCGATCCTCGATCGAGAAATTCGGCAATCGCGATCTCTTCGGCACCAAGAAGGACGGTGCTTGGCATTGGACCAAGTACGAAGAGTTCGGCGGCATGGTCGACGCGTTTCGCGGCGCGCTCTCCGGCCTTCCTGGGGATGGAGGCGTGAAGCGCGGCGACATCGTCGCGATCATCAGTGACAACCGCGTCGAGTGGGCCGTGACCGCGTACGCAACCTTCGGTCTCGGAGCCGCGCTCGTGCCGATGTACGAAGCGATGCTCGACAAGGACTGGGAGTTCATCGCGAAGGATTGCGGCGCGAAGATCTTGGTCGTCGCGAAGAAAGACATCCTCGAGAAGACGAAAAAATTCTTCGACTCGGTGCCGACGCTGAAGCACATCATCTGCCTCGAGGACGTCGAGGACACGGACAAGATTCATTCGTACTCGAAGCTTCTCAAGGCCGGAAAAAAAGCCGAGATCGTCGACACGAAGAAAGAAGACACCGCGTGCCTCATTTATACGAGCGGCACGACCGGCAGCCCGAAGGGGGTCGTGCTCTCGAACGGCAACATCGCGTCGAACGTCTCTGCGGTGCACGAGATCTTCGACATGAAAGACGACGACCGCTCGCTTTCGTTTTTGCCGTGGGCGCACTCGTTCGGACAAACATGCGAGCTCCACGCGCTCTTCTCGAACGGCGCGTCGATCGGCATCTGCGAGTCGGTGAACAAGATCATCGACAACCTCGCCGAGGTGCAGCCCACGCTCCTCTTCAGCGTGCCGCGCATCTTCAATCGCCTCTACGGCGCCGTGCAAAAACAAATCTCCGAGCGCCCGGGTCTCGTGCAAGCGATGGTTCGCTCCGCGCTCGCGGCGGCGAAGAAGCAACGCGAAGGCGGAACGCTGTCGTTCGGCGAAGGCATCATCCTCGGGCTCGCGAATCGCATCGTGTTCTCGAAGGTGCGCGCGCGTTTCGGCGGACGATTGAAGTACGCGTTCTCCGGCGGCGCGGCGATCTCGCGCGACGTCGCCGAGTTCATCGACGGCATCGGCGTCATGGTCTACGAGGGCTACGGCCTCACCGAGACATCGCCCATTTCCACGGCAAATTGGCCCGGATCACGCAAGATCGGATCGGTCGGCAAAGCGATCCCCGGCGTGAAGATCGAAATCGATCCCACGCAAACCGGTGGCAAGAAACCGGAAGCCGGACGCGTCGAAGGCGAGATCATCGTCCACGGCCCGAACGTGATGCAGGGCTACCACAATCGAAAAGAAGAGAACGACGCCGTCTTCACGAAGGGACCGTCTGGCGCAGAACGGGGCTTCAGGACCGGCGACATGGGGTACCTCGACAAAGACGGCTACCTCTACATCACCGGTCGCATCAAGGAGCAGTACAAGCTCGAGAACGGCAAGTACGTCGTGCCGACGCCGCTCGAAGAAGAGCTCAAGCTCTCTCCTTACATCGCGAACGTGATGGTGTACGGCGACAACAAACCGCACAACGTCGCCCTCGTCGTCGCGAACGTCGATGCGGTGAAGAAACAAACCGGCGCGGGCGCGTCCGGTGACGAGCTCCTCAAAGATCCGAAGGTCGTCGATCTCATCAAAGGTGAGATCGCGAAATACGGCGAGAAGTTCAAGGGCTTCGAGTCGGTGCAAGACTTCGCGCTCATCGACAAAGACTTCACGACCGAAAACGGAATGCTCACGCCGAGCCTGAAATTGAAGCGTCGCGCGGTGCTCGAGAAATACGGGCCGATGATCGACGAGCTCTACAAAAAGAAGAAAGCGGAGAAGAAGCCCGCGTCGGCAAGCGCCTGACGAGACCGCAGACCGAGGCGATCAACCGCAGCAGCCACCGCCCGCCTTTGCTTTCGCGGCGTCGGCAGCCGCGGGCGAGCAGCAGCCGGCCTTCGCGGGCTCGTCGTGCATCACGTCGGTGTCGCCCTTCACGACGAAGACTTCCCATTCGTTGCCGTCGGGATCCGCGACCCACACCTTGTCCTGCAGCGCGTAGCAACACGACGTGTTTTCTTCGGTGCGCGTCGGAAGGCCCGCTTTTTTGAAGCGCGTCCATGCGACGGCGACGTCCTCGCTGCTCGCCACTTGGATGCCGAAGTGGCTCGCGTTCACGCCGGTGCGTGGCGCTTCGACCATCGACAAGTTCAGTGACGGCTCGGCGAGATCGAATTTCGCGTAGCCGGGACGTCGCTTGGTGGCGGGGACATCGAACGCTTTCTCGTAGAAGGCGACCGACGCCTCGATGTCGGAGACGTTGAGTGAAATATGGGGCTTCAAGATGTTCATGGTGGATTCCTTTCTTCCATAAAATTCGAACTAATCGGCAAAAAAAACTCAACAGCAGCGACCCTTGTTTCCCTTTTTGCAGCAGTCTTCCCAGAGGTAGTCGGTGAGCGTGCGGAGGACGGCGTAGTCGGCGGCGTAGAAGTGGAACGTGCCTTCGCCGTGCGTCTGCATCACGCCCGCGTCGACGAGACGTTTCAGATGGTGGCTCAGCGTGGATGCCGGAAGATCGACGTGGGCTTGGATCGCTCCTGCGGCGGCGCCTTCGGGGCCGGCTTGCACGACGAAGCGGAGAATGGCGAGGCGCACGGGGTGCCCCAACGCGCCGAGCTGCTCGGCATGACGTTCCAGTCTCGAAGTCATTTATTACTTCTACAATTTTCGAAGTAATCGTCAAGCAAATATCTTCGGGCTCGGCGGCCGAGGTCGACTCAGGGCTCCTCCATCTTCAAGATCGCCTGCCCGAATCCGCTGCATTCCTCTTCGAAGCTCGCCGCGTGGGAATCGGTGCCCGCGACCGACTTGTCCACGATGCGCGTGTCGCGAGGGTCGGCGTCGAGCGCTGCGTCCGCGTCGTCCTCCGACTTCAAGTCGCCTTTGATGAACGACTCGATGGGCTTCTCGTCGATCGCGATGCTCTTCGCCAAGATGACGTCGAGCTTCGCCGTCTTGTGTCTCGTCTCCCACCACGCATCCACCGGCAAATTTCGCAGCGTGACGTTCGCGTGCGGCGGCAACAAAACGGCGCGAAATCCGCCCGGATCGCTCATCGTCACCCACACGAGCTTGCCGCGTCCGCTGAGCACGTCGGCTTTCAGCCCGCTGACCGTTCCTTTGCCCGGCGCCGGCGTGTCTTTCGCGTCGTACGTGAACGTGACGGGCAGGACGAGCCAGCGCGCTTCGCCCGACGGATTGTGGAGGCGCACGTCGAAGTAATACGTCTCTTGCGGCGGCTTTCCGCGTCGCATGCCGAGGGAGTCGATGCGCGCGACGACGTTCTTGCAGCTCGTCTGACCATGTTCGTCGACGTCGCTCGCGAGCGGCGCGGACGGCGTCGTCGGATGTTGCGGCGTTAGATCGGTCTTCTTGTCGCACGCGGAAGAGGACAGACCGAGGAGCGCCGCGAGCAGGGCCCCGGCCAATTTTTTTCCGGCGATTTTTTTTCTGCGGACGAGAGCGAGAGGAGCGAGGAGCAAGATGCTCCATCTTCCTTCGTTCGAGCCCGATCGCGGAGACAAAGTGCATCCCCGGCTCGCGGAAGGGGGGGGCGAGATCGTGCCTGAGGCGGCGTCGCTCGGATTCGTTCCCGCATCGGCATCGGCCGGCTCGGCGCCCACGCACGCGTTCGATTTGCAGGTGCCGTTTCCGTGGCAGTCCGCGTCGGTCGTGCATGGATCCGGTCCGCTCGCACACGCGTCGCCCGACACACATTGCAAATCTCCCGACGTCGTCGTGGCCAGACAATGGAAGCCGCCCCCGCAGTCTGCGTCCGTCGCGCATTTTCTTCCGCACACGCGGCCCATGTTCGCGCCCGTGCCGATGTCGATGCATCGCGCATCTTCGCCCGCGCCCGCGCACGCGCCCACCTCGCGCACGCACGGAGAGCAAACCTCGGCCTTTTCCCCGAGTTTTTCGCAATTTTCGGCGACGCACGCGTAACCGTTCGGACAAGCGGCTCCCGCGTCGCAGCCTCCAGCTCCGGTTCCGGGATAGAGCGCGCACACGCCGTCGCGGTCGTCCGCTTCGAGCGATCGCCACGATTCGCCGCCGGGATCGGCCGCGTACATCGTGGCGGTGATGTCGCTCGAGTGCCCGAGGCCGAGCGCGTGCCCGAGCTCGTGCTCGTAGACGCCGCGCGCGTCGATCGAGTCGCCGGCGCCGTCGAGCGACCACGTGTAGTCGGCGCCGTTCACGTGGATGTCGACGTCTTCGTAGTTGCCGCTCGCGTCGGTGCTGATGACGACCTGCCCGAGCTTCTCGACGACGAGCTCGCTCGGCCATGCGTCGTCGTGCCAGATGACTGCGTTCACGCCGTCGTCGGCGGCGACGACGTTCGCGCGTGCAGCGAGCGAAGCGCGAAATGACGTGCATGCGACGTGGCTCCAGGCACGCTCGGCGACATCGAATTCGGGAAATGCCGACGCACCGAGGTCGCGCGGGTCGGCGAGCTGGAACGTGAACGGCACGGGGATTTTTCCGGCCGGCCACGTCGAAGGCGGGCTTCCCGGCACGTACTCGTATTTCCAATCGCGAGGATCGCTCGATACGAGCGCGCCGACTCGTGGCATGCCGGTGTCCGCGAGCCACGTCGTTCCGCCGTGCGCATTCTTTCCGCCGACGATGCGGATCTCGCGCGACGCGCCGCGCGCATCACGCAGCGTGATCGTGGTGATCGGTAATCCGGCGAGCGCACCGGTCTCTGCAAACGATTCGCGCTCGGCGGTCACCGTTTCGACGGCGC
>JAICXU010000989.1 GCA_025934595.1 Polyangiaceae bacterium
GGAGAGTTGTCGAAAACGACGTAAAACTGGCCTTTTGGAACGGGAAACGTGCGCTTGTATTCTACACCCGGTTGCGCGACGTCGGTGGATAGCGGCTGACCTGCGAGAGGTCCTACCTGTGCGTAGTCGAGGTAGTACCGCAGGGATTGTTCGGCGTTGTTGCGGTCGAGGACCATCACGTCGATCGCCAAGCCGTCGACGTTGGCCGTGATGTAGAGCGCACGGCCGTCGTCGTCGATTTGGATCGGCCCCAAAAAATCGCGCTCGTTTTGATGCACCTCGACGCGCGCGTTCTCGTACGTGATGCGGCCGTCGCCGTGCACGTTGAACGGCTCGAGGGGGCGCTTCCCTTTGTCGATGATGCCGATGCCGAACTCGGCGCTGCCGCTCGAATCACGAATGACGGTGAAGCCCGCCGCGAGCTGGGTCGCGAGGAGCTGCTTGCCCATTTGATCGGCCATCGGCGAGAGCTGATTCACGATGTTCGCGATCGGCTGCTCGATCATGTGCGTCTGGAATCCGGAGGACGTCACCTTCTTCGTGCGGAAGTACGCGTACATCGTCGATCCATCCATCAAGAAATCTTGATCGTACTCGACGGTGCCCGAGCTTTGGAACGTGACCTTCTTCGACACGTTCGTGAACGCATAGCCTTCGCCCGAAAAGCTCACGACGAGATTTCCGTTGTCCAGTTGCTTCTGCGCGCACGTGCGCGGATAGAAGCGTCCGATGTTCGGCGAGTCCGGCGACAGCGTGAGCGGCGCATTGTGCTCGAGCATCTGCTGGCAAAATTGATCGAGCCCGTATTGCAGGATCGCGCGGCGCATCGAGTAATTGCCCGGGTCGTTGATCGCGCCGGGCATGATGCCGAGCAGCCCCTGGCCCGTGCCCGCGCACGACGCACATCCGGGCGCGGAAACGGCCAAAAATGCGAGCGGAACGAGGACCGAGAGAACCCTGCGCGTCGCGTGCGCCATGACGGATCGGTATCATGTAATCTTGCGTCATGGCGAAAGTGGCGGTGCTCGGCTCGGGATCCTGGGGAACGGCGCTGGCGAAAGTGCTCGCGGAAAAAGGCGACGAGACGCACCTCTGGACGCGGCGGCAGGAGCTCGCGGACGCGGTCAACGCTTCGCATTTGAACGAAAAATATTTGCCGGGCGCGCGCCTGCCCGATTGCCTCGTCGCATCGACCGACATGAAGAAAGTTTTGGCGGGCGCGGACATGGTCGTGTTCGTCGCGCCGAGCCACGCGACGCGTGAAGTGGCCAAAGCGGCGGCCGCGCACATTCCCGAGAACGCATTCATCGTCAGCGCGACGAAAGGCATCGAGAACGAATCGCTGAATTTCGTCGACGAGATCCTCGAGCAAGAATTGCCGCCGCATCTCCGCACGCGGCTCGCGTATTTGAGCGGACCGTCGTTCGCGAAAGAGCTCGCCGCGCATTTGCCGACTGCCGTCGTCATCGCATCGCGCGATCAAGACACGTGCGCGCACGTCATGAAGCGATTCCACGCGCCGTACTTGCGCCTCTACGCGAGCGACGACGTCATCGGCGTCGAGTGCGGCGGCGCGCTCAAAAACGTGATCGCGATCGCGGCGGGCGCCATCGACGGTCTCGGGCTCGGACACAACACGCGCGCGATGCTCATCACGCGCGGCCTCGCCGAGGTCGCACGACTCAGCCTGAAACGCGGCGGATCCGCGCTCACGCTCGCCGGCCTCGCGGGCATGGGCGACCTCGTGCTCACGTGCACGGGCGAGCTGTCGCGCAATCGCACCGTCGGCATGGAGCTCGGCAAAGGCAAGAAGCTCGGGCAAGTGCTCGCCGGTCTCGGTCATGTCGCCGAAGGCGTGAAGACGGCGAAGAGCGCGCGCGACTTGAGCGTGAAGCTCGACGTCGACATGCCGATCAC
>JAICXU010000576.1 GCA_025934595.1 Polyangiaceae bacterium
CTCGCCGCCCATCGCTTCGTACGTGTTCCAGAACGCCACATGATGATCGAGCGCGATTTTCCGCTCCAAATCGACGATCTTCACGATGATTTTTTTCGTCACGAGATCGCCCGAATCATTTTTCTCCGCGCGATCGAGCGGCGCGGCGACGAGCACCGACGCATCGGGCGCGGCGGCTTTCACTTTTTCGATCAAGTCGCCGAGCTCGGTCGTGAACTTCGCGTCGTTCACCGACGGCTCTTCGCTCTCGTTCGTTCCGTATTGAAGAATGACGAGCGCGGGCCTGCGAAGCGCCATCTGGTCTTTCCAGTGGTCCGCGCTCATCACCCACCAAAGTCGTGCGCGCGCTCCGTTCGCGCCGAGCGCGTCGTAGACCACGCCGGGAACGTCGCGCTCGATCGCGACGCCGAAGATGCGTGTCTCGCCGCTGCCGGTCGTTTTGATCGAGAGCTCGGCGGCGCCGTCGGGCACGTGGATCGAACGCACGCGTGACGTTTTCTTCGAGCCGCGTGTCTCGACGACCTCGGCGGGGACGCCCTTTGCGCTCGCCACGAATCCGCCGCCGGAAGGTTGCTCGAGATAATAGATGTCGAAGCGTGACGCTTTCGTGCCGTAGTCGCCTTTGTCCTCGGTGGCGAACCACGCGCTCGCGACCTCGGCGGTGTGGAAGCTGACGCCGCCGAGCCCGTACATGCCGTCGCCCGAGAGCGGCCCGGTGATGCGGTTCATGCTCCACCCGTCGGACGCGGAATGGCGAACGTCGTTGTGGAAGTACCACTCCCACGGATTCGCCACGAGGATGAACCCGTGACCGGCGTCGCCGAATCTTTTTTGCATCTTGCGGCGCATCGTTCCGGACACGAAGTCGCTCGTGATGACCGAATCGCCGTAATGAAGAATGCGCGTCTGCGCGTCCGCGCATGACGGATCGCCTTGTTTTTTCGCGCAATCCTGCGTTCGAGCGAGATGCGTGTAGAATGCATCCAATGCGTGGCCGGTGGGATCTTCGACGGCGAGCGAGCCCGCCGTCTTCGCGAGCGCGTCCGGATCGAGCTCCGGCGCGTCGTCTGCCTTCGACGGCAGCGCGTTCGTGATCGTCGCCTGATTTTCGGATGCCTTCGCCTTCGCATCGCCGACCGTCGCGACCGGCGCCTCGGTCAAGGTGGCGGTCTCGGTCTCCACCGTGTGGTCCCACGGCGCCTTCACGATGCGCAGCTTCGCGAGCTTCGGCGACGCATACGGCACGGCGAGCACGGCGAGCATGACGCCCAGCGTCTGCGCGGTCTTGCCGAGAATGGGCGCCGCCGGCGTTTCCATGGCTCCACGCGATAGCGAAAAATCGGGCGAAACGCTACCGTGCGGCGCCGCCGCATGCTTTTCGCGAGCCCCCTCTACGGCGTTTTCCTCTTCGCCGCCTACTTCGTCTTCTGGGCCATCACCGGCCGCACGAGCACGAACAATCCGGAAGCGCGCAGACCTGACGCGCGTCGAGGCCGGCGTGCCCTCGCCCGCGCCGTCTTTCTCGTGGCGGCGAGCTACGTCTTTTATTTTTACGGCACGTGGGAAACGGCGAAGGAGCAGCATCCGCCGCTCGGTGCGATCGGATGGAGCCTGCTCTGCCTCGGCATCATCTTCGTCGGGTCGTCGCTCGATTTTCGGATCGGCAAATGGCTCGCGAAAGAAGAGCGGCCGCATGCGCGAAAAGCGCTGCTTTTGTGCTCGATCCTTTACTACCTCGGCGTTTTGTCGCTCTTCAAATATTTCAATTTCGCCGCCGACTCGATCACACACGCGCTGCACATGGTCGGCGTGCGCATCTCGCCGATGCACCTCCGTCTCGCGCTTCCATTCGGCATCTCGTTCTTCACGTTCGAGACGATGAGCTACACGATCGACGTCTATCGCAAAGAGATCGAGCCCTCGCAGCGTTACGTCGACTACCTCCTCTTCGTCTGCTTTTTCCCGCATCTCGTCGCGGGCCCCATCGTGCGTCCTCACCAGATGCTCCCGCAGCTCGCGCGGGAGCCGGCGTTCGACGTCGACTCGCAAGCGCGCGGCCTCTTTCGCATCGCGTGTGGCGTCGTGAAGAAGATCGCGATCGGCGACGTCCTCGCCGTCGCGATCGTCAAGCGCGCGTTCGACAATCCCGAGCGCTACTCGTCGCTCGAATTGCTCGTCGCCGTCTACGCCTACGCGATCATGATTTACACGGATTTTTCCGGGTATTCCGACATCGCGATCGGATCCGCGGCGCTCTTCGGATACGAGCTTCCGGAAAACTTCGACGCGCCGTACATCGCGAAAGACCTGCAAGACTTCTGGCGTCGCTGGCACATCTCGCTCTCGACCTGGCTGCGTGATTATCTCTACATTCCCCTCGGCGGCTCGCGCGGCGGCTCGTGGCTCACGTACCGCAACTTGATGATCACGATGCTGCTCGGCGGCCTCTGGCACGGCGCGTCCTGGAACTTCGTGATCTGGGGAGCGCTGCACGGCGTCGCGCTCGCCGGTACGCGCATGTGGCAAAGATGGCGAGAGCGTCGCGGCCGAACGATCGAAATCCCGCGAGCGCTGGCGATCTTCCTCACGTTCCATTACGTGTGCTTTGCATGGATTTTTTTCAAAGCGCCGACGTTCGCGCACGCGACGTTGCTCCTCGCGCGGCTCGGTCGCCTCACGTTCGGTCACGACAACATCTCGGAGAAGACGCTCCTCGTCCTCGCCGCGGGCGTGCTCCTTCATCTCGTTCCGAAGGATTGGGAACGGGCGGTGCGCGAGCGTTTCGTGATGCGTCCGGCATGGGTGCAAGGCGTAGTTTTGGCTGTCGCCGCGTGCGCCGTGCATCTGGCCGCGGGCTCGAAAGCGGAGCCCTTCGTCTACGGACAATTCTGAAGTAAAACCCTCGCATGCTCGAAAACCAGCCGATCATCGCGTTCATCGCGACGAAGAACCCGCCCGTGTCGCGTCGCTTCTACGAAGACGTGCTCGGATTGCGTTTCGTGGCCGACGAGCCCGCCGCTCTGATCTTCGACACGGGGGAAGGCGTCATGCTGCGCGTGCAAAAAGTCGACGCGCTGCACCCGCATCCGTTCACCTCGCTCGGTTGGGTCGTCGAGGACATTCGCGTCACCGTCGAAGCTCTGAAGAAAGGCGGCGTGCGCTTCGAGAAATACGAATTTCTGTCGCAGGACGATCTCGGAATTTGGACCACGCCGGATGGCTCCAGCGTCGCTTGGTTCAAAGACCCCGACGGCAACGTGCTCTCGCTCACCGCTTTCGCGGGCGCCTGAGAAAAAATCATGGCGTCGCCGAGCTGGCCCGAAAAAAGTCGGATGGTGTTCGGCGTGCTCGACATCGTCGCCGCGCTCGTCATCGCAATCGGCGTATTTTCCGGCCTTCCGACGCGATGGTGGCCCGTCGATGGCGCCGCGATCGTGCTCATCGCGCTGCTCGTCGGCTCCGGGATCGGCCTC
>JAICXU010000237.1 GCA_025934595.1 Polyangiaceae bacterium
GCCGCCGCCGAAATCGGCAGACCGATCGCAGGGCTCTGTTCGGCGAAAATCGGTCCGAGGAATCCGCCGACGTAGCCGAGACGCGTGACCCAGCGCACGAGCGTCGTCTGCGCGACGCGATCCGGATCGATGACGCGCTCCATCTCGAATTGTCCTTTGTAGCCGACGTGCCTTTCGATCGCGCCATCGAGCGCGGAGAGCCTCCGCGCTTCGAGCCGCCTTCTGACGAGGGGCGCTTCCTCGGGCGTTTCTTCCCACGCCGTGATGACGGCGCTCGGATTCGTCTTGTCCCATATTTGAATCGCAAGACGCCGACTGTGCATGCGCGACGGCGCGTTGTGCACGAGGAGGCCCGCTTCCGCGTGGTCCCATCGGATCACCGTGCGCTTCCAGGGCCCGTCCCGTTCGAAAATCTCGTCGGAGCTCCAATCGATGTGCGCGCCTTTCGGTTGTCGCGCGCGGAGCACGAGACACGGGATCAGCCACGGGGCGACGCCAATCGAAAGAGCCGAGAGGAGCGGGACGACCACGTCCGCGATGGGCGACGACGTTCCAGCGCGCGAATCGAAACCGCCCAACCATGCGGCAACGGGCGCTACGCCCGCGACGATCGGAAGCAGACAGAAAAACCCGGACATGCCGAGCGACACGTAGGCGTCGATGCCGAACCCGAGCTCGATGCCAGGCGTGTACCGACGACGCTTCTTCATTTTTCGTTTTCAGCTTCGCCGAGCACGCGCGCCATGAAATGCACGATGTCCCATTTTTGCGAGAGCGTCGGCTCGCCTTGCAGCTCGACATGTTGAAGCGCCGGGCTGATGAGCGCCTCCCGCAATTCGTCTTTCGGTACGTCCTGCGCGAGCCATTCCGTTTCGGTGCTCGGAATGACGTCGTCGCCGGCGCCGTGCACGAGATAGACGGGGACGTGAATCGACGCGAGATGGCCGTGCGGAGAAACGGCATCGAGCGCAGGCCCGTACATTTCGAGCCCAGACATGATCTCGTTCGATAACGGATGCTCGGGAAAAACCCCGGATTTCGGATCGACCGGCGGTGGCTCGGCGAGCAGGTCGAACTTCGCTCGTCCCGCGAGCGACATTTTTTTCTCGAGCTCGCGGGCCGGCCCTTTGTCTTCCCAAAGCCAATCGCGCATCGCATCGTGCGCGACGGGCACGTCGTCCTTCGCGAAAAAATCGTCCACGTGCTCGTACGCGAGCACCATGATTCCGTACGGGTGCGCCTTCATGTGCACCACGTTTCCGTTCGGCTCGACCGCTTCGTTCTTCGCGAAGAATCGCGCCACGTGACGAATGTCGTCGTGCGCGCCGACGGCCACGACGAAGCCGATGGATTTTTTCGTGTCGTCATTCGCCGCCGCGAGGAGCGAGAGACCGCCGGCGAAGCTCATTCCCATCACGCCCACTTGGTGCTTGTCCACGCGCTTCGCGAGCTCGTCGGCGGCCGCGCCGATGGTGCCGATCGAGCTCGCTTGGATTTGGTAATCCGTGAGCTCCTTGATCTCCGGCGTCATGACCGTGATGCCTGACGCCGCGACCGCGCGCGCGAAACGCTGCAAGCGCGGCTCGTCGACGCCGAGATGATGTACGCCCGGGACGATGACGATCCCCGGCAAGCCGCTCGAGCCGTGCGGTGAATAGATCTTCGCGCGCGTGGGCCCCGTCGGAGCATCGAGCATGAACGACGTCTCGTCGATCCCGGCGGGCTGCGATTGCGTATCCGCGAAGCGATGGAGGAGACGCGCCGCGCGTACGTGACGCGAGCACGACCGCCATCCGAGCACGATGCCGATCACGACGAGCGCGAGACCGACCTTCGCGCGATTGCGCATCTGCGCCAGTTTCATTCGTGCACGAGCCTAGGTCGAGGTCTCGGTCCAGGTCTAGAGAGGTCTACGAGTTATCCGGCGTACGCATCCTCACCGTGCTGCGTCGAATCGAGCCCTTCGCGCTCGTCGGCAGGCTCGACGCGCAGCCCGATCGTCTTGTCGATCACCTTCAAGATCACGAACGAGAGAACGGCGGCGTAAATTCCCGAAGCAGCGCACGCGACGAGCTGCACCACGAGCTGGTGCACGTTGCCGAACAGCGCGCCGTCGGATCCCGCAGGATTCAAGGCCTTCTGTGCAAACACGCCGGTGAGGATCGCGCCGGTGAATCCGCCGACGCCGTGCACGCCGAACGCGTCGAGCGAGTCGTCGTAGCCATATTTGTATTTGGCCTGCACCGCGAGATAACAGACGATGCTCGCGACGAAGCCGATGACGATCGCAGCCCACGGCGCGACGTAACCGGCGGCGGGTGTGATCGCGACGAGGCCCGCGACGAGGCCCGATGCGACGCCGAGCGCAGTCGGCTTTCCGCGATGCTTCCACTCGACGGCGAGCCAACCGAGCGCACCTCCCGCCGCGCCGAGATGCGTCGTGATGAATGCGAGCGAAGCGAGCTCACCGGACGCGAGCGCGCTGCCGGCGTTGAATCCGAACCAACCGAACCAGAGGATGCCCGCGCCCGTGAGCGTCATCGTGAGATTGTGAGGAAGCGGGCGCTCGTGCGGATATTTCAGGCGCGGGCCGATGACGAATGCGCAGACGAGCGCGGAGATTCCCGCCGTGAGATGCACGACCGTGCCGCCGGCGAAATCGAGCGCGCCCATTTTGAAGAGCCAGCCACCGTCGGCCCACACCCAATGCGCGACGGGATCGTAGACGAGCGTCGACCACACGAGCACGAAGACGACGTACGCCGAGAACTTCATGCGCTCCGCGAACGCGCCGGAGATGAGCGCCGGCGTGATGACGGCGAACATCATTTGGAAAGCGCAGAACGCGAACGTGGGCACGGTGCCGTGCAAGGTGCCGGCGACGTTTCGCAAACCGAAAAATTCCGTTCCGCCGATGAAGCCGCCGTGCGTCGCACCGAAGGCGAGCGAGTAGCCGAAAAGTGCCCATTTCACGCTCAAAATGGGGATCGCCGCCATCGAGTGCATGATGGTGGACAGCACATTTTTTCGACGAACCATGCCGCCGTAAAAAAGCGCGAGCGCCGGCGTCATCAAGAGGACGAGCGCGGTCGAAACGAGGAGCCATGCGGTATCGCCCGTGTTCAGCGTCGGAGCCACCGGATCGTTCACGTTCCGTGACGCTACATGCGACCGTGTTTCCGCCGTGTTTCGTGGCGGCGCTCGGAAGCGATCGTCGCTCCATCACCGGCGCGAGATCGCCTGCAGGCGATCAGGATGGTTTCAAAAATCGCACGATTGCTTCGTGCGCGCGATCTGGCTCGTCTTCGATCACCCAGTGCGAGGCTTGCGGAAAGTGTTTGATTTCCAGGTGATCGACGCGCTTGTCGAGATCGCGAATCACGTCGGGTCCTAGCGCGACGTCGTTGTCGCCCCAGAGCACGAGCGTCGGCACCTTCACGTTCGGCAGTCGGTCGGCAGGGTAGCGCGCGCTCGCGCGGTAGTAGTTGATCATCGCGTTCGCGGCGCCCGGCGAGCGTGCTTGCGCGAGGTACGCGTCGAGATCGTCCTGCGAAAACGCGCCCGGCTTCGCGCTGCCGAACACCGTGCTCATCGCGAGCTTCGTCTTGAGGAACGTCTCCGGCAAAAACGGAACCTGGAAAAAGAAGATGTACCAAGATTTGTTGCGCTGCTTTTGGCTGGATTTCAGCGCGCGCTTGATTTGATCGGGATGCGGGCCGTTCAGGCTCACGTGCTTTTCGAAGAGCTCCGGATATTTCGCGACCGCCATCCACGCGACGACACCGCCCCAATCGTGCGCAATGAGCTTCACGCGATCTTTTCCGAGCGCGGCTACGATCTCTTTCACGTCGAGCGCGAGCCGGTCGCCTTTGTATTTACCGACGCCCCTCGGCTTGTCGGATTTTCCATAACCGCGCATGTCGGGAGCGACGGCGTAGAAACCTTCGCCCGCGAGCCGCTCCGCTTCGTGCACCCACGCGCGGGAGAATTGCGGAAAGCCGTGAAGGAGCAGCACCGCCGGATCCTTCGGGTCGCCGCGCGTCTCTGCATGAATGCGAACGCCGTCGCTCATCTCGATTTCCATCGCGCGCTATCGTGGGGCGGCACGGCCACAAAAGCGAGAGCGATCGCGCGCGAAGCTGGATCGTTTTCTCCACCACGGTGCGCCAGCGCCCCTCCTGAGACGGTTTCGCCATTCACGGCAAATTTGGCTCGATTTCGTCTCGAGCACGGCGTGCCCTCGCGTCGGCATGCCCTCTGCACCCGGCAAGCCGTCATGCACTTCGCACGCGCCTTCCTTTTGTCGACCGCGTCGACGCTCCTCTTTGCGTGCTCGCCATCCGTGGACGACGGCGCGGCGTCGACACCCGCCGAGCAGAACTTGAGCCTCGGCTCCTACGTCCCGAGCACCGCCGTCACGTATGCGGACGCGCACTGGAACGACGGCCAGGGTCTCTGCTCCGAGTTCACGTCGCGCTCGCTTCGCGCCGGGGGTCTCGGCATCGCCGTGATCCCCTACGTTCCGAATCTCGTGACCGCGCTCGCCTCCGTGCCGTACGAAGAGCACACGCAGGGCTCGCACAGCGTGAGCGCGCGCGCCGGCGATGTCGTCATCTACAGCGACGACACGGGCGGAAGCTTCTGCGACAGCGCGTCGTCGGACGAATACAACTGCGGTCACGCGTGCATCGTCAGCGTCGGTGGATCGACCGAGACCGGCATCCTCGTCGATTGCCACAACAACCCGCACTACCACTTGGGCATGGGCTACATCTTGGGCTCCGGCTACTCGAGCTACCGCATCTATCATTTGAGCGGACACGGCGGCGCGGCACCACCCGGCACCGAGGCATGCTCCAGCGACGCCGACTGCAACGGCGGTGAGAGCGGCACCGGCATCGTCTGCGGATCGAGCGACGGCTACTGCATCAAGGGCTGCCATTCGGACGACGACTGCCCGAGCGGCGAATCTTGCGCCCAAACCGCGCCGCACTGGTCCTGTCAGTGACTCGCTGCATGTCGGATACGCGGAACCGACCTCGGGACGCGAGGTGGTCGGATATGCGTCTCTCCAATTAAGAGACTTCACGCGAGAAGAGAGAGAGCGTTCGGAGAGCTCGCTCGTCCAACGCAGTGCTCCCTCTGCTATTCTCGCCGAGCACGGTATGCCCGACCCTGCGAAAACCGCCCCTCATTCCGTACAGGCCGGCGACGTGCTGGACGGAAAGTTTCGCGTGGAGCGCGTGCTCGGTGAAGGCGGAATGGGTGTCGTGGTCGCGGCGACGCATCTCGCGCTCGGACAGCTCGTCGCGCTGAAATTCATGTTGCCGCAAGCGCTGACGAGCAAGGACAATGTCGCTCGCTTCGAGCGCGAAGCCCGCGCCGTGGTTCGTCTGCGAAGCGAGCACGTGGCGCGCGTGAGCGACGTCGGGCGTCTGCAAAACGGCGCGCCCTACATCGTGATGGAATTTTTGGAAGGCACCGATCTCGACAACGTGATCGACCACCAGGGCGCGCTGCCGATCGACGTCGCGATCGACTACGTCTTGCAAGCGTGCGAGGCCATCGCCGAAGCCCACGCGCTCGGCATCGTCCATCGCGATCTGAAGCCCACGAATTTGTTTTTGACGACGCGCGTGAGCGGCAAGCCGCTCGTGAAAGTGCTCGACTTCGGCATCTCGAAATCGGCGACGATCGCCGAGGAGCTTTCGCTCACGTCGACGACGCAGACGATGGGCTCACCGAATTACATGTCGCCCGAGCACCTGCGATCGGCACGAAACGTCGATCACCGCACCGACATGTGGGCGCTCGGTGCGATTATCTACGATCTCCTCACGCGGAAGGTGCCGTTCGTCGCCTCGAGCGA